>NZ_SJDU01000229.1 GCF_005518285.1 Brachyspira catarrhinii
CCAAAAGCACACTCAACCTTCTATGCCTTTCATGAAAGTATTTATTCCAGAGAATATACCGCAGCCGTTACAAGCGCCATGTCCTTGAGCGTAACGATATGCTTTACCCGTCAATTCTCTCAAAGGAGGAACTTTAACATCGAGCTTTTTAGTCTGTTCGTTCATCGTCACGGTTATTCCAGATTTTTGACTTTCTATCGTTAGAGGCTCATGAATAGGTTTCATTTCAACGCCAGCATGTCCCATATATTGTTCCAAATAATCATGTCTTTTAACGCTTCCAGCTTTTGCAAGTTCGTCAATGCCGACTTGGAATAGTTTTTTAGCGCTATCCAATGGGAATTCCGTTCCGCCGAGTCCGTATGTTCTACTTACCACCGTAGTTTTATTATTAGGGTCGTTTTTCAAAGCCGCTCTTATTTCCGTAGACATATTTCCGCCCATGCCAGAATAAGTGTCTTGTCTGTCGCCCACAACCACAACTTTAACATTTGCAAGCAATTTTTGAAGTTCTTTTTCGGGGAAAGGACGAATTTGAGATATAGCAAAAGCTCCTATTTTGAGTTTAGGATTTTCTTTTGTAAGTTCGTCTACCGCCAAAGTCGCCGTTTCGTAAGCGCTTCCGCAAACCATCAAAGCCACATCGACATTATCCATTTTATAAGTTTCTATCGGCTCGTATTTTCTGCCAGATAATTGAGCGAATTCTTCGAATACATCGAGTATTATTGGGCGAGAGTCTTCTAAAGCTTGAGAGAGTTGCAATTTGCTTCCCGTAAGTTCATCTTCGTTCATATAAGGTCCGATTGTAACGGGATTTTTAGTAGGTTCGATAGATGTAACTTCTGGATTATATTTTCCTAAAAAGTTTTGAACATCGCCATCGTTTTTGAATAATTGAACTTTCTTCTTTTGGTGAGAAGTAAAGAATCCGTCCGAAGAAACTATTATTGGAAGTTTAGCTCTTTCGGCAATTTTCAAAGCCAAAATATTGAAATCGTAAACCATTTGAGTGGTATGAGCCATTATTATAACCCATCCCGTATTAAGCGCCATCATTATATCCGATTGGTCGCATTTAATATCCAAAGGTCCAGAAACCGTTCTGTTTACCACATTCAATACCATTGGGAATCGAGTTCCAGATTGAACTGGAAGCTGTTCCATTGCAAATAGGAGTCCGTTAGCGCTCGTAGCATTGAATACTCGTCCTCCCGCCGTGGTAGCTCCGTAGCAAATACCAGCCGCTCCATGCTCTCCGTCTCCCGGTATCATACATACCGTGTGGCGTCCGTTAGCCTTCATTTCGTCCAAATATTCCGCTATTTGAGTGGAAGGCGTTATTGGGTAATAACCCATTACATGATAATTGATTTGAGCCGCCGCTATAGCCGCAAGCTCGTTACCGCTTTCAAGTATATTTTCTTGTTCGGCAAGTTTGTATTTATTAGCCATTTATACGCTCCTTATTTATTTTTCTTATAACGACTGTAGGTTAATTTATCCACATCGAAATCTACTTCCAATTCGATTCTTAAAGCCTGCTGGTCTTTCTCCAAAGGTTTAGGAGCATAAGGACCTTTAGGACAAGCTCTAACGCATTTTAAACAACCTTTACAGTATTGATAGTCTATGCCCATCATATTCATAGCGGTTACTTCGGGTTTCTTCCTGTCGGGACCTCTTTCCCATACTATGCATAAATCTGGACATACCGATTCGCATTGAGCGCAGTCTATACAATTTGCGGGATTGAATACGGGAATTTTGCCCGTTCTTGTAACTTGCAAATCTTTCAAAGTGCTGTTTCCCGCCGCGTTGATATAACCGCCCGTTAACTGATTGTTTTTTCCGTAAACGGGTTCTGGTTTTTTGTAAGGAATATAAGGGTATTTGTCTTCGGGAGCGAACATTTCTTCTATAGAATCGTCATATCCTCTTCTAAACGCCTCTATATTCGGCTCTACCAATTCGGGCTTTTTTCCGTCAAACTGTTTTCTAATTTGCTTTTCAAACAGTTCTTTTTCTATGAACGGAAGCTGTTTAATCATAGCGCCCATAATAATGGTGTTGGCGGCTTGCGAAGGAAGATGCAAATCGCCCGCAATTTTGATAGCGTCCACACAAACTACTTTTCCTCCATGAAGTTTAGCGAAATCTCTCGCTTCTTTTGGAGACATGTTGGTGTTAAAAATAACTATCGCGTCATCTTTAACGCCCATTAATGTCATCGGGTTTTTCAAAAGATTCATATGGAAAACCGCGACTACATGAGGTTCTTCAACGGTAGAATTGACTCTAACCGCAGTTTCCGAATCCGCAAATCTAACGAAAGATTTAACGGGCGAACCTTTCTTTTCGGAACCGTAACTTGAGAATGCGGCGCCGTTATAGCCTTGAGATAAAACGCCTACATCTGCAAGCATTTTTCCCGCGCTGTTCGCGCCCATTCCGCCTATACTTTCGAGACGTATCTCGAAAAAGCCTAAATCATTGACTTTTGGGAGTTTCACAATTCTTCTCCTTTTACTATAAAATGAGATTTTGGTATTAATATTGCCACTACAATATCAATTCTTTAATTATTTTACAACCGAATACGATAAAAGTCAAATTAATTATTTTAATATTAATAATAGAATATTATAATAAAAATCTATGATATTACTTGCGTCTTGTAATTTTTGTTAATATCGATTATTATTAAATCTAATTAATCTAATTAAATTAAATAATTTATAAAACGGCAGAATTACGATGAAAAAAATATTAACAGAAATAAAAGCGAAGAAAATATATTTTTTAATTTCCGTATTAATATTTATTGCGGATATGGTTTCAAAATATTTTGTGGATAAATTTTTACAACCTATATATATAAAAAAAATCATAGGAGATATTTTGGTTTTCGCATATACGGAAAATTACGGAGTCGCTTTCGGATTTTTGAATAATTTGCCCGAAACCGTTAAAAATATTATGCCTCATCTTTTGAAAATTATTGTCGCTGTCGCTATGGTTTTAATATTTTTTATTATGATTTCGATTAATCCTAAAAAACAAAAATTATCAATGATAGGTTTCACTATGATATTGGGAGGAGCGCTCGGCAATTTGGTCGATAGAATTATGCACGGATATGTCACCGATTTTATAAGTATGGGATTTAACGAAACGATTCGATTTCCTTATCATTATAATATTGCGGACGCTTCGATTACTATAGGAATTGCCGTTATAGCGATTGGAGTATTTTTCTTTAAAGAAGATTTTGAAAAGAAATCCGAAACCGAAAAGATTAAAGAAGCTATTAAAAAAGCGGTTGAGGTTAAAGAAGAAGACGATTAAAAAAACGAAAATCAATCTTTATAAGCATGTCAAATAATAATGAAAGTTTTTTTAAAATAGAAAATAAAGAGGATGCAAATAAAAGACTCGATATTTTTTTAAGCGAAAAACTTAATATAACTCGTTCTCAAGTAAAAAATTATTTGAATTCAATAATAGTAAACGGACAACCTAAAAAATTATCTTATTCCTTAAAATTAAACGACATTGTAATTATAGAAAATAAAATTACTAAAGAATATTTTGAAGAAGAACCTAAACCCGAAAATATTCCATTAAATATAATATACGAAGATAAATATTTAATCGTAATAAATAAACCTGCGAATATGAGCGTTCATTGTTCGGCATCAGAGACGAGCGGAACTTTGGTAAACGGTTTGCTTTATCATATAAAAGATTATGATTTTTGAATATTCTTAAAACTTTAATATATGTTAAGGCTTCCTTTCCGTCTTCTCTAACCGTCATTTTTTTTCTGTATAAA
>NZ_SJDU01000023.1 GCF_005518285.1 Brachyspira catarrhinii
ATTATTCTATTTATTCATTAAAACTTTATTCAAATTCTTTTTTGAATTTATTAAATTTAAGTTTGCAAAAAGCGTTTATTCATTTAAACGTTTTTATAAATTATTTTATTTTAAGGAGATTAAATCATGAGTCTTTTTGATTTAGTAGTAAAAGGCGTTAAAACGGCAAAAGAAATAGGTGGAGAGTATTACAAAGAATACCAAAAGTGCAAAGAAGAGTATAAGGATTACGAGGATACCGAACTTTTAAAGGTATATCGTTCTTCTATAGGCGTTAAAAAATTAGCCTTGCAACAAATTCTTAAGGAAAGAGGATTAATATTATAAGGAGATATATTTATGGCTACAAATAATAGAAAACAATCGTTAGTTAATCAAGTGAATAGACTTAAAGAACAAATAGCTCAAAAAAAAGAGACTATTGCAAAAATTAAGTCAAAACCTTCTGGCGGAAATAATAGTTCCGATAGAAACAGTATAAATCTATTGGAAAAACAAATTATGAATTTGAAAACTCAAATCACAAGATTAAAATCACAACTTTAATAAGCTATGATTTATAAAAGGAGATTATTATGTCAAAACAATTAATAATTAATCAAATAAATAGAAATAAAGAAGCTATAGCGAAAAAGAAAGAAGAAATTGCCAAAATCAAAGGCAACGCTTTAAGAATGAATAGGCGATTAAATAGTTCTGAAAAAAATAGCATAGGAACTATTGAAAGACTTATTTTAAATTTAAGAACTCAAAACGCCGGGTTAAAAACTAAACTCGGCAGATTATAATAAAAGGAGTAAATTATGGGATTATTTTCAGATTTAATAGGAGGAGCTATTAATTCGGCTATAAATTATAACGATAAAGACCACTTTTTTAAAATTTTATGTCTTGTAATTTATGCCGATAGCGGTAATGTATCCGAAAGCGATGTGGAAGTGGCTACGGATTTATACAATACTATATTTAATGAAGATATGATTGCGGTGCAAATTTATAAAAAATTAAAATCTACATATCAAGATATGTATAATTCCGATAAATCTCCCGAAGAAATTATCGAAGATATAGAAAGTGGCAGGATAGATAGAAATAAACTTAAAATGTTTTTTATATGCGCATGTTATATGTCTTTTGCAAATGCAGACAATATAGAAAAAATAAGCAAGAAAAAATTATATATGGTTTATCTAATAAAAGATGGATTTTATTTAGATGACGATGAGGTTAATGACGCTTATATATTTGCAAAGAATAATTTTGGAATAAATGGTATGGGTTATCAGAATATGGTAACTTTATTTGAAGCGGCATTTGAATATTTTGAAAATAATGGATTTGAAGAAGATGATGATAACGCTTATTTATCATGTGTAGATAAAAATATTTCTATTTCAACTCAAAAAGATGAAGCTATACAGGATAATGAAGATATGGAAATTGAAGAAAATAATAAAAAAGTAGAAGCTTTGATTGATTTATCCTTATCTTATATGAATAATTTTAATTATAAGGCATCAATAGAAGTTTTGCTGAAAGCTATAAAAATAAAACCTAATGATTGTACTATTTGGTATGATTTGGCAACCTCGTATAAATTTGATAAACAATATGACAAAGCTATAGATAGCTACCTAAAAGCTTCGGAATTAAACTCCGATGACTTTGAGATAGCAGAAATTTTATTTGATTTAGGGAATACATACATTGAAATTAAGCGATATCAAGAAGCAATAAACACCCTATTAAAATCTATTGAATTAAACCCTAATAACGAATCTACTTGGAGTATTTTAGGGCATGCATACAATGATAGCGGGCAATATAAAAAGGCAATAGATAGTTTCTTGAAATCCATTGAAATAGACCCTAATGATTATATAACTTGGTTGATGTTAGGAACTTCATATTATAATGACGGTCAATATAGCGAGGCTATAAACTCTCTATTAAAATCTATTGAGTTAAACCCTAATAATGAAACTACTTGGAGTAGGTTAGGGCATGCATACAATGATAGCGAGCAATATAAAAAGGCAATAGATTCTTTTTTAAAGGCTATTGAAATAAACCCTGAAAATTCTGATACTTGGAAAATGTTAGGGGTTTCATATTATAATGACGGTCAATATAACGAGGCAATAAACGCCCTATTAAAATCTCTTAAATTAAACTCTGATAATTGGGCTACCTTGTCAGTATTGGGAAATTCATATTATAAAAATGGTCAATATGAAGAGGCTATAGATAGCTCATTAAAATCTATAGAATTAGTTCCTAATGTCGATGCTTGGATTACATTATGTAAAATATATCGAAAAAATGGCAATACTAAAGAATTAGAAAATGCCGTTGCAAAAGTAAAAGAATTAAACCCTAATTTAGACTATGATAAGTTAATTATGGAAGAATTAGTATTGAAATTTAAATATTAAATAATTAATAAGTGGAGGTAATTTAATTATATGAGTATAGATTTTAATTTAGGAGCAGCATATTTACAAAACGAACAGTATAAAGAGGCAATAGATTCTTTTTTGAAAGCCGTTGAATCAAATCCTAATGATTCGGATTCTTGGCTTGCATTGGCTTTTTCATATGGCGCAGATGAACAATACGAAAAAGGAATAAAGGCATTGCTAAAAGCTAAAGAATTTAACACTGATAATTCTAAAATAGATAAAATAGATGAAATTTTAGAGAGTTTATATGTAGGACAAGGCAAATTTTATTTTGAAAACGAGCAATATAAAGAAGCTATAGATTCTTTATTGAAAGCTATTGAAATAAACCCTGAAGATTCTGATACTTGGAGCATATTAGGAGGTTCATACTATGGAGATAATCAACATAAAGAAGCAATTAACAGTTTTTTAAAAGTTAATCAATTAAACCCTGATTCTATTGACCGTCTTACTTTATATATGGTAGGAGATTCATATCGACAAATTGGTGAATATAAAAAAGCAATAGATTTTTTATTGAAGTCTATTAAAATAAATCCTGACAATTCCGATAGTTGGGCTATATTAGGCATTTCATATTACAAAAATAATCAATATGAAGAAGCGCAAAATTCTTTTTTAAAAGCCGTTGAATTAAATCCTAATGATGATTATAGTTGGGCAAGATTAGGATATTTATACGATAAAAAAAAGCAATATAAAGAAGCTAAAGAATGCTATTTAAAAGCTGTGGAATTAAACCCTACAGATGCCAATATGAACTCATTAGGAGATATATATGGCAAAAACGGTCAATATAAAGAATCTATAGATATTTTATTGAAAGCTACGCAATTAAACCCTTATAATGATATTAATTGGCGATTATTAGGACTTTCTTATAACAAAGACAAGCAATATGAAAAATCTATAGATGCTTTATTGAAAGCGACAGAGTTAAATCCTAATAGCCATATTAATTGGCAATTATTAGGCTCTTCATACGGGGAAAATTCTCAAATTGATAAAGCTATAGAATTTTTATTAAAGGCTAATCAATTAAATTCTAATGATAGTGAAAATTTACGATTATTAGGAGTTGCATATTATAACAATGGAGAATATGAGGAAGCGATAAATTTATTTCTAAAGGCTATAAAATTGAATCCAAATCATAATAAAATTTGGATAGTTTTAGCAGATTCATATAATATAATCGGAGAATACGAAAAAGCAATAGAAGCATCATCAAAAGCTATTAAATTAAACCCTAATAATGATTATACTTGGGTAATATTGGTCATATTGGGTGATGCATATTATAATAGCGGGCAATATAGAGAGGCTAAAGAATGTTATTTAAAAGCTACGCGATTAAATTCTAATGATAATTATAGTTTTAATATGTTAGATGAATGTAATAAACAGTTATAATTAGTATTTATAATCCATGTTTATTTTATAAGACTTGCTTCTATGCGAAATATCGAGTATATAAATAGTAATTTCATTGTCGACAATATCGCATATTATTCGATAATCGCCGACACGATAACGCCAAAATCCGCTTAAATTCCCCGCTAAAGATTTGCCTTTAATTCTTGGATTTTCTAATCCCTCTAAATTGTCGATAAATTTCGCTATTCGTTTTTGGACTGCAAAATCCAAATTCTCTAATTGCTTTTTAGCGTTTGGTTGTATTATAATCTTCATTTATAAACCAAATTTATAAGCCAAGTTCTTTTTTAACCGATTGCCAACTTTCGCCTGTCTCTCCGTTAAGTCTCGCTTCTCTTAATTTGAGAGCGGTTTTATAGTCGTCCAAATATTCCAAAATCGCTTCTTCCATTAATTTTTCTTTCGTTATATTTCTTTCTTTTGCAATTTCAAAATAAACTTCTTGCGTTTCTTCTGGAATGTTTAATGTTATATTCATTTTGTCTCCTTTTTCAAGGCTTTTGCATAATAATTAATTTTATCATAATATTAAACAAATTCAATATTAAAAAATAAAGCTACCGAGTTAATGACCCGATAGCTTTTATCATTTAATATTTTATAAATCAATTTCTATAAGGCGAAATATCCCTCAACCTTTTAACTATTTTCTCCAAAGCGTCCGCAGTATAATTTATCTCTTCCATAGTATTGTCAAGCGATAACGAAAATCTTGTCGAACTATGAGCGTATTCGAATGGAACTCCCATAGCTTGCAAAACGGGTGAAGGCTCTAATGTGCCAGAAGAACATGCGCTTCCGCTCGAAGTGCATATTCCGTAGCCGTCAAGAAGCAGTAAAACCGACTCTCCTTCTATATTTTTGAAGCTAATATTTGTCGTATTGCTTACTCTTTTCGCGTTTTTTCCGTTTATTTTTATATCGCCTATTCTTTTTGAAACTTCTTCTTCGAGTTTATCTCTCAATTTTGAAGTATGCTCGTTAAACTTTGGAAGTTCCGATTTTACCATAGAACATGCTTTGCCGAGTCCTACAATATAAGGGACATTTTCCGTTCCCGCTCTTCGTCCTCTCTCCTGATGTCCGCCAGTTTGAACCGTTCTTAATTTCGTTCCGTTTTTTATATATAACGCGCCTATTCCTTTTGGGGCATGTATTTTATGTCCAGCAATAGTGAGCATATCTATATAAGGTTCGTTTTTCATGTTAAGAGGAAGTTTTCCAGCGGCTTGAACGGCGTCAACATGCAATACCGCTCCAGCGCTTTTTACTATCTCGCCTATTTCTTTAATCGGAAAAATCACTCCCGTCTCGTTATTGGCATACATTATCGAAACTATCGCCGTGCTTTCGTTTACGCTTTTTTTCAATTCTTCCAAATCTATATTTCCATCGTTATCGACATTCAAAAGAGTTATTCTATATCCTAATCTCTCCAATGATTTGCAAGTTTCAATAACTGCGGGATGTTCCACTTTCGTAGTTATAATGTGGTTTTTAGTCGGGTAGGCTTCAATCGTTCCTCTTATAGCCATATTGTCGCCCTCGCTTCCGCAAGAGACGAAACAGACTTCAATCGGTTCGCATCCCAAAAAGTCCGCGACTTGTCCTCTTGCGTTTTCCATCTCTTTATGAACTCCGCCCGCGACGGTATACATACTCGAAGGATTAAAGTATTTTTCTTTAAAATATGGAAGCATTGCCTCCAAAACTTCTTCGTAAACTCTCGTTGTGGCGTTATTATCCATATAAATTAATTTTTTATTTTCCATTTTTTTCTCCAATACAAATTTTAAACTTCCACAACTTCCAAATCTTTATTTACAATCTCTTTAATTTTAGGTTCGACAAAACCTTTTAAAGTGTTTTTAGAAGCGAAACATGAAGAACAAGCTCCCTTAAAAGAAATTATGACTTTATTACCGTCAACATCGACAAGTTTACAACTTCCGCCGTCCATTTTAAGCATCGGATTAATAACGGTTTCCAAAGCTTCTTCGATTTTTTTCACTTTTTGAACCGTAGTGAGAGGAGCGTTTGCCGCAAGTCTTTCTCTTTCTGCAAGCTCTTCGTTTAATATGTCTTCCAATTTTACTTTACAAGCTCCGCATCCTCCTCCCGCTTTCGTATAAAAAGTTATTTCTTCTACCGTATTCAAATTGTTTTCTCTTATAGCTCTTTTTATTTTAGTGTCCGTTACTCCGAAACATTTGCAAACTATAGCGCCTTCGTCATGCTCGTCATCTTCGGTTGTTATTCCTCTGTAGTTATTTATCGCTTTTTCCAAAGTTTCCATTCCCATTACCGAACAATGCATTTTTTCTTCGGGCAGTCCTCCCAATTCTTCGGCTATATCTCTATTTGTAATCTTTTTAGCTTCGTCAAGAGTTTTGCCTTTTATCATTTCGGTAAGAATGCTGCTGCTCGCTATAGCCGACGCGCAACCGAAAGTTTGAAATTTTGCGTCCGTTATTTTTTCCGTAGCCTTGTCTATTTTTAAAGTGAGTTTCAAAGCGTCTCCGCAAACTATACTTCCCGTCATAGCTTCGGCATCTGGATTTTCTATCTCTCCCACATTTCTTGGATTTATAAAATGGTCTTTAACTTTATCCGTATATTCCCACATAATTTACCTCCATAAATTTTGTAAAATTATTTTAATATTAATTATATTTTCCGCAAATCTTCAAATTTCAATTTAACGGAAAATATAATGTCGTAGAAACAAATAATTATTTATTTATTTCGTCTAAAAGTTTTTGTATATTCGGCTGACAACCTCCGCAGCCCGTTCCAGCTTTAGTAGCTTCGCCGACTTCTTCAACGGTTTTTAATTTTTTAGAGATTATCGCCTCTCTAACTTCGCTCTCCGTTAATCCCATACAGAAACATAATGTTTTATCTTCTGCCATCGTTTATTCTCCTATCGTTTTAATTTAATTTTTAAATTTTATAAAATAGAAAAATACGATTTCGTAATAACTATTTTATAACCTTTCATTGTTAGAAAATTATAACATTTTAAGAATAAATATCAAGTGTTATAATTTACAAAATAGTAATTATTCCTAATTATTTTGCAATATTTACAATTAATAAAGTAATATATTATAAAATAAAAAAGATACGAATTATTTTAATCCGTATCTTTATTTAAATTAATAAAATTTATTAATTATTTCTTCCGTAAATTAGTTTGGAAGAAATTATAGTTATAATTAAACCAGCTAATGTAATAGCGAACGCTGGCATACTTGGTATTAAAAATTTGCATGCTAAAGGAACGCCTAAACCGAATATTAATAATATTGGATATTTAATGCCAAATTGCATCAACACCGCTCCGAATATCGCTGGCACGGCATAGGATTTAAATGCATCTGACACTATAGGAGGAACCGCATTCAAAATAGCCGCTCCCAATACGGCAGCCAAAGTGACAAAAAATAAATTAGTAATAATAGAACCAGCTATTCCCAATGCTGAAATAATTTCAACGCTTCTTGTTCCTGGTTGAGTTTCCGTTACATCTAAAGCGCAAGCTGCGGCTGGAACTCTCATATTACCGCAATTTCCCGAAAGAAAAGTCATGTATGTTCCAGATAATCCCAAAACAGGATAATAACTTATCGGTTCGATTACATATATTACTCCATAAGAAGAAACGACTAAAATCCAAGCCTTTAAAACGACATCCAAAGGCGGAAATATACCATGCGATATCATTAAATACATAACTGGAAAAAATGAAGCCACAATGGCGGATAAAAGAGTAATTCTGCCTATTAAATTAATAGGATTATTCCATATTTTTTGAAATTCTTTATCATCCATAATATTATCCTCCAATAATCATTTTTACTATAACGGCTACTATCATGCCAGAAATCATGGCTATACCCAAATTATATTCTCTTATATTTTTTCCAATTTTAGTTTTAGATACATATCTTAAAAGAATAAACATAACGGCTGCGGCAGACAATACGGAAGCCGCAGTATCTATTTTAGGCAAATATCCAGAAGATAAATTTCCAAATACCGCTACCATAGACGCTGCCGATAATAAGGCTAATCCAGCCTGATTTCCGCCAGAAATTTTATGCCTCAAAATTTCTAATTTACTGCTTAATATCGTAGCCGACAATAGCCATCCGCATCCGTTAAGCGCCATAGTTATCCAAGACACTATCAAAGCGACTTCGTTGTAATCTGGACCGCCAAATTTAACTCCCATAGCTTCCGCTCCGAATTGCGCTCCCGCCATCTCCGTAGTCGCAGCTCCTATGATAGAAAGACGCATCCAGCTCATAGGCGCTCCTATTACGGATATCATGCCAACCATAACTATAAATCCAGATATAGCGGGACCTATAGCCGTTAATAGCCCAGCTCTAAAAGCTTTTTTACATGTATCTTTTGAAATTCCTAAAGATACCGCCGTTTTGTTAGCCAATCTCGAAATTAATATAGCCTGAACCAAACTAATTATAACTACTACGGAACATAAGGGCCATAATATTAACTGATTAGCTATTCTTAAAATCTCTTCGTTCATTTATTTTCTCCTAAATATTTAATAGCCCACTCGCTCATTAAAACGGAGGCTTGATATAATTTTGACTCGTTTATCTCGAATTTACTATTATGATGAGGAATGTTTTTCTTCGTAGGCGTAGAAAAAAATATAAATACTCCTGGAATATTTTGTAGATATTCAGAAAAATCCTCCCCTCCCATAGAAGGAGCAAAAGGCAAAGCTTTTTTAAACCCTAATTGTTTACAAACTTCATTTAATTGATTAACTATATTTTTATCGTTAATTACGGGAGGGCATCCCCATATAATTTCTACTTCCGCTTTAGCTCTATTAGCATAAGCTATCGACTCTGAAATTTCTTTTATCCTATCGGCTATATATTTTCTATTTTCTTCGCTAAATGTTCTAAAAGTTCCTTCCAATACCACTTCGGATGGAATTATATTATATTGACTTCCGCCGTTTATCATACAAATAGAAATAACTATAGGGTCTGTGGCTATAATCTCTCTGCTTTTAATATTATATATTCCTTGAACTACCTGACTTGCCGTTAATACGGGGTCTACTCCAGAATGAGGATAAGCTCCATGCGAACCTTTGCCTACAATTTTTATAATTATTTTATCATAAGATGCCATTAAAGGTCCTTCTTGAATAACAAATTCGCCGTTTGGAACATCTGTAGCTATAGTGCCTACATGAGTTCCTACTATAGCTTTAACGCCGTCTAAAAGCCCGTCATTGATAAGATTTTTTGCGCCGATAGCCAATTCTTCCGCAGTTTGAAAAACTAATCTAACCGTCCCTTTTAATTTATTTTTATTCTCAAGCAAATAATGAGCCGCTCCAATGAGGCATGCCATATGAGCGTCATGTCCGCAAGCATGCATATTTCCATTGGTAGATGCATAATCAAATCTAGTCTCTTCGCATATAGGGAGAGCGTCCATATCGGCTCTTATAGCGACAATATTTTTAGAATTTCTATCTCCTATATCGCATACAAGCCCAGAATCTTTTTTGCATTCTTTAGGTTTAAGTCCGAGTTCTTTCAACTTGCTCATAACATAAGATTTAGTTTGCGGAAGTTCCGTTCCTACTTCTGGTATCTTATGTAATTCTCTTCTCATTGAAACTATAATTTCATTTAATTTTTTGTAATCCATAGATACTCCATTTTTATAAAATTTTGTTATAACTATATTATCAGTATAGTAAGTGAAACCCAAAAAATCAAGTAAAATACAAATTTTACTTGAAATTATCTTATATTATGCTTCTTCACTCTCGCTTTTTCAATATTTCTACTTTGCCATTCTTTTTCCACATAAAAACCTAATTCACTTTTTAGTTCCTCTTTTGTATAAGAAACCAAATTCGCAATTTCGCTCATATTAGGTTTTTCTTCCGATAAAATTCTTATTATTGCCACTCCGCTTTCAAGTCGAACTACATCGCTAACCGAACTTACGTCCAAAGAAAATACTCTTCTATAAAAAGTCTCTTCGGAAGATTCGGGAATTATATCTCCGCTAATCGAACTTAATCTGCCTTGATTATAATAAAATGGAGAAGAAGGTTTATAATATTTGATATTTCCGTTATTATTTAAAGAAGCAAGATTGTTGTTTCTATCGAATGCCGATTTCAATATTTCGGACTGTCTCGTTTTTTCCGCTTCGAGTAAAATATTCATGTTTGCGTCTAAATATTCGTTTTTCAAAATATCGGTTTTTACATCGGTATATTTTTCTGGTAGTTTTATATCGTTTAATAAAACTATATAATAATTTCCGTTTACATAAATTGGTTGCAATAATGTATTAGTTTTTGTATTCGTAAAAATACTGTCGGCGAAACTTTCCGAAGGCATTTCCATTCTCGTTATATATTCCCATCTATAATTATTTGTGTCAACGCTTCTTTCGAGAGCGTTTTTTTCAAATAAAGTTATATCGTCATTTAAAGTTTTATATAAATTATCGGCGACTCCTCCGCTTTCCAAAACTATATAAGAAATATCCGCTTGAGCGAAGTCGGTTTTATTTTCGTTAAAATATCTTTCCAAATCGGATGCGGGAATTTCGGAATTTTCTACTATCGAAACGGCGTCTATATAAGCCATTTCAATATCTCTTTTCGTTTGAGTTTTTATAAAATTTCTTTCCGTTTCCAAAGAATTAATTTTTATATTGTCAAAAAGTTCTACCGATATTGTTTGAGATAAAATATTTTCTTTTATTTCTCTTTCCACTCTCGATAACTCCGATTTTGAAGTATTTTTAACGAAAGACTGAAAAGCGTTATCGTTATATATTCCGTTTGTGTCGACAAATTGCCCTTTCATAACTTCGACTACGATATTGTCCGAAACCGCTATATTTTTGGAAGCGATTTTATCCAAAAGAACGGTAGCGACCGCTCTTCTAAAGGCAATATCTTCTATATAAGAATACATTTCGTTATTTATCTGAATTCCATATTGCTGATAATTTGCCTCTATACTTCTGAAAGCTCTGCCATAAGGACTCGTGCTTGTATAATAAATCGGCGTTCCGTTTACCGTTCCTATAATCGGCGTAGTTTGGTTTCCTCTCGTATCGACAACCAAAAAATATACTATAAGGAGAACGGAAATAACCGAAACTCCAAGCCATTGCAAAGTTTTTACCAAATTACTTTTCTTTTTCGTTTCAATTTTTTTAGGCGACATTAAATTATCCTTGAAAATTTTATTTTTTATAATCTTTTATTTTAAATTTATTTAAGATTTTTTAATTATATAAAAAGCGGTAAAAAAATCAAGGTATATTTATTAAGTCAATATCATTTATGAAAATGCTCGTATATATTATTTGCCACTTTATAACTAATTCCAGGAATATTTCTTATGCTTTCCAAAGACGCGTTTCTTATATTTTCGATATTGATAAAATGCGAATATAATTTTTCTATTCCGCTTTTGCCAAGCCCCGATATGCTTTCAAGTTCGCTTTTAATCATCTCTCTGCTTCTCTTCTTGCCATGACTCGTATTCACAAATCTATGCGTTTCGTCTCTCACCTTCTGTAAAAATAATCTCGCTGGTTCGTTGTCTTCAAGTAAAACTGGTTCTTCTCTATTCGGCAAATATATCTCTTCAAATTTTTTAGCTAGAGCCATTATAGGCTGTCCTTTAATTTCAAGTTCTTTCAAGGCTTCTATAGCGGAATTAAGCTGTCCTCTTCCTCCGTCTATAAGAATCAAATCTGGAAATTTTAATTTTTCTTCTTTAAGCCTTTTGTATCTTCTATAAACCGCCTCTTTAATAGAAGCAAAATCGTCAATTCCTTCAACCGTTTTCATGTTGAATAATCTATAATTTTTATTGTCCGAAATTCCGTTTACGAATCTAACCATTCCCGCCATCGTATAACTTCCTTGAATATGCGCAATGTCGAAAGATTCTATTATATTTGGAGCTTTGCTTAATTTGAATATTTCTTTTAATCTGTTGATTCCAAGCGGAATTTCTTTTACCAAAATTTTTTCTTCAAAAAGATGTTTTGCGTTGTTGTTTGCAATATTTATCAAACCTTTTTTTGTTTCATCGAATTTTATTTTCACCGTTTTGCCCGATATTTTTTTTAAATAATCTTTAATAACCGTTATATCGTTTATTTTTACTTCCGTTAAAATCGTATTTGGAATCAAATTTGCGTAAATATAATATTGCGAAAAGAAAGCGGAAACTATATCGGAATAATTAGACGCGGAAGATAAATTTGAAGA
Organism: Brachyspira catarrhinii; assembly: GCF_005518285.1. Classification (GTDB taxonomy): domain Bacteria; phylum Spirochaetota; class Brachyspiria; order Brachyspirales; family Brachyspiraceae; genus Brachyspira; species Brachyspira catarrhinii. The sequence goes on from NZ_SJDU01000023.1 coordinate 12,217, forward strand.
ATCTTTAAGCGAAAAATCTTTTCTGTCTGCGAGCCTTCCGTCCTTAACCGACAAAATTACTATAATATAATTTCCTTTCTCGCCGTAAATTCCTAAAATATCCATATCGTCATTTTCTTGAATATAAATATTCTGCTCGACATTAATCGATTTTAAAGTGTCAATTTTATCTCTTATATCTTTTGCTTTTTCAAATTCTAATTTTTTCGCGTAAGATTCCATTTCTTTTTTTAAGTTTGAAACGAGTTTGTCGATTCCGCCGTCCAAAATCATTGCCGCTTCTTCGACCGTTTTATCGTAATCTTCTTCGTTTATTAAATTTGCGCAAGGAGCGGTGCATTTATTTATATGATAATACAAACATGGTCGAATAGGTCTTTTTAGCGGAAAATCCAATTTGCATCTTCTAAATTTAAAATTATCCGTCATAAATTTTATTATATTGTTTACTTTTTCCGATTCCACATAAGGTCCGTAATAATTCCTAAATTTATTCGCGTTTTCCTTATTTATAACATTTCTCGCCTTTATGATTCTTGGAAATCGTTCGTTCGTTATAGCCACAAAAGGAAAAGATTTTTGGTCTTTAAGAAGAATATTATAATGAG
>NZ_SJDU01000230.1 GCF_005518285.1 Brachyspira catarrhinii
AGAAAACGAAATTATAGCCGTTATAGAAAACGAAATTATAGCCGTTATCATAAGAGGCGATTTGGAAATTAATGAAACAAAATTATCGAACTCTTTGGGCGGACTCGAAATAGAATTGGCGGACGAAGAAACAGTTAAAGAAATTACGGGGGCGAAAATTGGATTTGCATCTCCCATAGGATTAAAAAAGAAAATAAAAATCTATGCGGATCATTCAATAAAAACGGTTTCGGAAGCGATAGTCGGCGGAAATAAAGACGACATTCATATAAAAAATGTAAATATTGAAAGAGATATCAAAGTAGATATTTGGGGAGATTTTAGAGTTGCAAAAGAAGGAGACAAATGTCCTCAATGCGGCGAAAAATTATATCAAAAAAAAGGTTTGGAATTGGGACATATTTTCAAATTGGGCGACAAATATACAAAAGCCTTCGATTTTAAAGTATTGGACGAAAATAATAAAGAAGTTTTTCCAATAATGGGATGTTATGGAATAGGATTAAATAGAACTTTGGCTTCGATTATAGAACAAAACTTTGACGACAAAGGAATAATTTTTCCGATTTCAGTCGCTCCTTACGAAGTCATAATAGTTGCAGTCGATAAGGAAGGAGAAGATTCTTTTGATAAAGCGATTGAAATTTACGACTTTCTAAACTCTGCGGGAATTGAAACTCTGCTTGACGACAGAAATTTAAGACTCGGCGTAAAATTAAACGATTGCGATTTGATAGGAATTCCAATGCGAATTATCGTTGGAAAAAAATCTTTAGAAAAAGGAATAGTCGAATTCAAATTGAGAAATTCCGCTCAAACCGAAGAGATTAAAATTGACGATATTGTCGAATATGTTAAAAATAAAAAAGCGGAATTATTTAACGAAATAAACAAATAAAAAGACACCTTAATGAATTATTCTAATTATTTTATATACTTACATTTGTAAAAATAAATGAATATGAAGTCCAACTTCCCCAGCCTCTATACCATAGAGAAGAACCAGTGCAAACTGATGCACTATTGAATGTAATCGTTCCTATTCGAGTTGTAGAACCAATAGTAGTAACTATTTCTGTAGTATAAGGATAATCAAAATTATTGGCAATTTTTCCACTATAAGTATGACTAAAACCATTTCTTTCAAGTTTTATATCGCCATTATTATTAATTGTAAGTGTATATATATTATTATAGTTATCATTTTTCCAACTACCTACAAGCTCTAAATATTTAGGACTTTTTTCAGTCGGTTCTTCATTATTAGATGGTTCTTCATTAAATGGTTCTGGTTCTTCATTAGATTTACAACTAATTGAAAATAATAATATAAATAATAATGAGATTAAAGATACAATTTTAGGAATTGAATTGAATTGAATTGAATAACAAATTTACAGTAGTTTTCTTTACTTTTAATTTTCATTTTTTGACTCCACGAAATTTAATTAATGTATTTATAGTATAGTAAATTTTTTAATAAAAGTCAATAGATTAATTAAATAAAAAATGTTATAATAAATTAATCAAAGTTTTAGGTTTTTAATGAAAAAAATAATTTATGAAACTAATCGAAGTAAAAAATAATTTCTTATTAGGATTTGAAGAATTTGCAAAAGAAAGAAAATTTAAAATAGTTAAAAAAGATTTTGAAATTAAAAAATCGACAAAAGAATATACTTGCGCTTTTCAATTCGATTATAATTATTGGCAAGACGAAATACATTTATTCCCGTTTGTAGCGATTAAAATAAATCAAATACATGACGCATGCAAAATAAGCGGTTATGATTTGAATTACACGGCTTTTATAAATCTTTTATTTCTTGAAAAATATTTTAAAAACAAATATAACGAAGATACTCGCTGGAAAATGCAATATAATCAAAAAGATAGATTTAAAATTTTTAGCTTAAGAGAAATTGACAAAGCGATTGATAAAACATTAAATTTAATTTATAAATACGGATTAAATTATATTGAAAAATATTCAAATATAAAATCTATAGACAATTTATATAATGAAAATCCGCTCGATTATAATCCAAATTGTTCGGGGCTTAATACTCATTGTATAATCGGTTTAATTTCGGCTAAATTATCAAAAAATATAAACTATCCTAAATTGGAAAAAATTTATTCTAAAATAGTAAACGATAACGATTTTAACGATAAAGATAAAGAAGCTTTTGAAAGAATAAGAAAATATTTTATGAAGGTAAATTGAAACACCTAAATTATAAACTATCGCTTTTATCTTATTATTTGCCTTCTTAGTCTTCGGTTTTATTCTCATTTTTTAAAATTTCTTTTGGCATTTTACTTTATTTTTTAAGCGTTAAGCATTTCAATATTATCCACACTATAATAGCGATAATCCATCCGCATAAAATAATTATCATTCCAGCGCCTATAGGTAATAGTAGAAATAAGCCACTTCCTCCATGTCTAGGCATCGAAAATATAAATAATATACTGCCTAATATAGAAAAAACAATACCAAAAATAAAAGATATTACCATTATTTTAAACGATATGCGGCAAGCCATATCTTTATTTTTATTTAAAAGAAAAATTATAAATACAAGCGGTAAAAAAGGCGAAATATAAAAAATAAATCTTGTAGATAAAGCAAAAATATTTATAAATCCATTTATTATATAATCCAATGCGGTCATAATTCGTCTTCTTTTAAAAACATTTTATATAAAGTAAAATTATATTTTAATAAAATTTCTTAAAAGCCACTAAACAAAGAAAAGCGAATATTATATTCGGCATCCAAGCGGCGACTAAAGGATTTATAGCGCCTCCGTCTCCCATCGAGCGAAATATCATAAGAACGGAATAATAAAGCAAAGCCACGACTATAACCATCACCAAACTTACCACCAAAACGCTGTGGGTTGAAAATTTTGAAAATAACGAAGCGAGAAGAACGATAATAAAGCCCGAAAAACAATAAGAAATTCTATAATGCAAATCGGTTTCCAAAAGCGCCGTGCTCATATGAACCTCTTTACGAAGTTTAATTAATCTCATTTCTTCCGTCAAACTCATAGTGTCCAAAATCGGTCTCTGTCCAAAATGTTCGGGACGTTCCAAAACATCCAAAGGATAATGTTTGACTTCTTCTACCGTTATATTGTTATTTTCGTCAAATTTTGCCAATATTCCGCTTTCGGCATACCATTTTCTCTCTTCCTTATTCCATTCTATATAAGGAGAGGATAATCTCATTTCTATTCCGCCCTCTTCTTTTAATTTTATGATTATCGCGTTGGTCATATATTCTCCGCTATAAGAATAATTGTCTATAAAATAAACATATCTATTCCCGCCGAAAATATTCCAAGTTCCGCTGGCGTCACTTTCCGTTCGTCCTCTTCCCTTATCGTCCGCCTCGAATGAAATTTTATTGGAAGGAGCGGCTACAAATTGCCAAAAAAGAACGAGCAATAAACATAAAATTATAACTATTATAAAAACGGGAGAAGAAAATTTAAACAAACTTATCCCCGAATTTTGAACGGCAAGCATTTCTTTATTTTTTACGAAAGTTCCCAAAACATAAGTCGAAGAAAACATAAGAGAGACGGGAAATATATAATACATATTATGCGGAATTCTCGCTATATGATAAGTTATAAAATAATTCATATATTCTGCATGTTCCGTATAATAAGATAACTTGCTACTCAAATCGGCAATCGTTACCAAAACCACAAACAGAAATAAAGAGCCAAAAAAAAGAGTAAGAAATTCGGATAGAAGATAATAATTTAACTTTTTCATTTTAATATTATAAAAT
>NZ_SJDU01000231.1 GCF_005518285.1 Brachyspira catarrhinii
TAAATTTTCGAGCAAATCTTCATTTCCGTTTCTCCCGAATAAGTATCGGGCAAATAAGTCGCTTAATTTCTTTACTTCAACATTATCTTTCATAAGAATATTATAACAAAAAATTATTAGTTTGTCAAAATAAATAATTTAAAAAAGTTGGATTGCTTCGCTCACTCTGTGTGCCTACGGCAACACTCGCAATGACTATGCAATATAATATCATTACGAGGCTATTTATAGCCGAAGTAATCTATTCAGTGTGGATTGCTTCACTTCGTTCGCAATGACGGAAAAAATACGGTCATTACGAGATTTTGCAAAAAATCGAAGTAATCTATTCAGTATGACAATGTATTATTTACTCATCGAAGATAAGTTTTAATTGACATTTATCGTCTATAAGTTATTATATGAATAATCTTAAATATTTTAAAAGGCGTATTATGAAACATTTATTTTCAAAAATCCAAAAATTAACTTTTTTATTTATTATTTTTATTTTTTCTTCGACTTGCTCGAATAACAAAAGCAAAATTAATATAGAAGATAGAGGCGGAGCTTTAATTGATAAAATAATTTTCGATGTGCGAACGGATATGACTATCGCGATTAAAGATGTAGCGGAAGGAAAAGCCGATTTGATGGCAAGCGGAATAGACGGAAGCGTTTATTTATCGCTTGAAAGAAAAGATTTGGAAAGATTGGACACTTACGCCGTTCCTTCGGGAAGTTGGTCTTTGCTTTTTAATCCCGTTCCAAACGAAGCGCCATATACGATAACGACTAAAGACGGAAAAACTTATTTTAATCCTTTTGCCATAAGAGAAGTAAGATACGCGATGAATTTTTTGATAAATCGAAAAAAACTTGTCGATGAAATTTTGAAAGGAGCGGGAGAGCCTTCCTTTACTCAAGCGACTCCTGGACAACCTGGAACTTATAGATATAATTTGATTCCTTTAAGAATGGGAATGACTGCAAACGGAAACGAGGAAAAAGCGATTAACGATATTGAAAAGGCTATGGAGACGGCGGCTAATCTGCCCGAAAACAGAGGAAAATTAATCAAAGAAAACGGATGGTGGAAATATAATAACGAAATAGTAAGCGTAAAATTCGTTATAAGAGTGGACGACCCGAGCGGAAGATTGCCCGCTGGAAACGCTATTTCGGATTTGATAGAAAAAACGGGAATTAAAGTTGAAAAACTTTTATACGACAGAAACAAATCTACTCAAGTCGTTTATTTAACCGACCCTAAAGATTACGAATGGAATATATTAACGGAGGCTTGGGGAGCGGGAGCTACTCGCGCTTGGTGGGATGTCACTTTAAGGCAAATGTATGTGCGAGAAGGAAATTATACTCCTGGATGGAATACGGCGGAATTTTGGAATTACGATAATAGAGAAGCGTCAAGAATAAGCGATAAAAATTATAACGGATGGTTTTTGACTTCGGAAGAATATTGGAACGGAAATATTCGCTTGCAAGAAATTGGTTTGCAGGATGCGGTGAGAATATATTTAAACTCTCAAACTCAATATTTCGTGGCAAATAAAGAAAGAAACCGAAGAATGCTTTACGGAGTAGGAGACGGAATAAACGACTGGTCTATAAGAAGCGCCGATATAAAACCGAATAGAAGAGGAGAGAAAATTTTAAGAGTGGTTCAGCATTCGGCTCAAGGCTCTTTATTTATGAGTCCTTGGGACCCAGTTGGCGTAAACGGATTTTCGGACGCATATTCTGGAATAATAATCGGTCCTTGCAGCGATTCGGGAGCGACATTCGAATCTCCTTCGACCGCTAAAGATATATTCAGACTCGGAGAAGCCGACACGAATACTTTGGAGATTGGAGTCGTTGCGGGAAATAACGGAATTCCTGTAGGCACTGTAGATGTTCCTAAAAACGCTATGATGTTTAATCCATACACTCAAAAATGGGAAGAAGGTTTAACGATTGTAAGCAAAGACGGAAATATAGAATATAAAAAGTCCGACAATTTGAAAGCTTATATAAAATGCGACTTCAAACCGAAATATTTCAAATGGCATCATGGAATAGAATCTTCATTGGTAGATTTGATGTATGGAAGCGTATTTATTGCCAATGTGGTGACAAAAACGGACGATAACGATAAATATTACGATTCGGCTTTGGCGGGAAGATACGCGCCAGCGATGGACGGAGCGGTTGGAAGCGTTCTAAACGAAGACGGAAGTTTTACTCTTTACGGAAATTATTATTTTCCTATGGATATGGAAAGACAATTAGCCACGATTGCCGTTAGTCCGAAAATAGGAAATCCAAACAGAAATACGGTAATTCCTTTTGAAATAAACGAAGCGATAATGAAATTGGTTTTGGAAGGCTCGAAGTCGGGAAATGTTTATACAATATCTCAAGACCAATCTCTCACGGCGATAGATGTAAAAAATCCGACTTGCGTTGCGGATATAAAAGAAAAATTAATCGAAATGAGAGATTCAAAATATATACCAGTCGGAATAGAAAATTGGATTAACGAAGAGGAAGCGGTAAAAAGATATCAAGCGGCTATTGATTTTATTGACAATTACGGACATGCTTATATATCGAACGGTCCTTTCTTTATATCGAAAATAGATTCGAGAGCGAATTATATAGAACTTTCGGCGTTCAAAGATTATTCTGAAACTGCGGAATATTGGATTGAAAAACTTTCTACAAAAATGAGCAGAATAGAAGATATAGATATGCCTTCAATCGTAAATAAAAACGAAGATATAAATATCGATATATATGTTTCTTCTTACGATTATCCTAATAATAATTTGGAGAGAGCGGACGAAAATACTAAAGTTAAAGTTTTGCTTCAATTACAAAGAGGCGGAGAAATCGAATATAACGCAAATTTGGAAGACGAAATATTTAAACTCGCTATTCCGAAAAACGATTTGATTAATTTGCCCGCGGGAGAATATATTATGGTATTTGAATCTTTTATAGCTGAGGAATCGCCTTATATTGAAACGCGAAGTTTTGTATTGAGATAATATAAAGCCAGAGAATAGATTTTTGGCAATTTTTTCCGATAAAATAGCAATGCGAACGGAAAATTTTATAAAAACCTTACAAGATATAATTTATTTCATAGTAATTATTTTTTCAAAAACTTTTATAGATTTGTTTAGATTATTTGGCAATATAATAATTTTCGGATTTATTCTATATTTGCTTTCTTCAATGACAAGGAGAATATTTGCCAAAACTTTAGGAGCTAAAACCGAACTTTATATAACGGGATGGATTGGAACTCCGATACATGAACTTTCGCATGCCTTATTTTGCATCATATTCAATCATAAAATAAGCGACATAAAATTATTTACCACAAAATCGGACACTATAGGTTATGTTCTTCATAGCTACGATTCGAGGAGTTGGTATCAGCAAATAGGGAATTTTTTTATTGGCGTAGGACCGATTATAATCGGCACTTTAATAGTTTATTTTCTTTTTTTATTATTAGCTCCCGAACTTAAAGAAAATATTTTTTCGGTTAAAATCGATTATGATAAATCCGCTGGAATATTGAATACGATTTATAGCGGTGTGGCAAATATTTTTACTTCTATTTTAAATATATTTTCAAATATTATTAAAAATATTATGGTTAGTCAATCTTATAAAAATATAGGATTTTGGATTTTTATTTATCTTTCAATTTCTATAGCCTCGCATATGGAATTGAGTCCCGCCGATATTTCGCATGCTTGGAAAGGAATGCTCGTAATATTTGCAGTTTCTTTAATTTTCAATACTTTT
>NZ_SJDU01000232.1 GCF_005518285.1 Brachyspira catarrhinii
ATCTATACTCAAAACTTTAAAAAAAATATTTTATTTGTTTCCGTATTTTTTGGCAATTTTTATAATTCAATCTCTAAACGCGAGAGGAGAATATTATAAAATATTTGGATTCTATATAGACAAAACGGGTGCGGATTTTACGATTATTTATTTTATCAGAATTGCCGCAGTTCTTTATTTTCTTTCGATTTTCTTTATTTTTATAAAAAAATTAAAAATTCCAAAAGGAGTTTTTTTTGACGAGTTTATAAGAATAAATATTTTTATGAATATAGTAAAAAAATCTTTCTTTTTTGAATTTGGAAAAATAAAAGATAAAAACAAAACTTTAAAAGAAAAATTAAATTTGATAAAAAATTTGATTGAAAATGTTTATAACGATTCTTTTAAATTATATCCTTACGATGAATTTGTAAGCAGATATAGAAATAAAATTTTATAAATTGACAATAATTTTTATTCGTATATAATTCAAATATTAGATAATTTTTAAGGTTTATATGAAAGCGAGGGAAATTATAAGAATTTTAGAGAAAGACGGATGGGTTAGAGTAAAATCGGGCAACGGACATTTACAATTTAAGCATCCCGCAAAAAGAGGCAGAGTTACAGTTCCCTATCATAGCAACCATGATTTATCTAAAAAAACTTTGAAAAGCATTTTTATACAAGCGAAATTAGATTTATAAAATTAAGGAAAATTAATTATGAATGGAAAAGTTTACGCGTATATATCGGACATAGTAAAATCAAAATCTGGCTATAATATATTATTTTACGATTTTCCTGGTTGCGTGAGCGAGGGGAAAACTTTGGAAGAAACTATAAAAAACGGAAAAATAGCTTTGCAAATGCATATTGAAGGAATGATTGAAGATAAAGAAAAAATACCAAAACCTTCTTCGCTTGAAAAAATTATTAAAGAAGACAAAGGGAATAAACCCGAAGTTAGAATATTAATAGAGTTAGAAAAACTTCTTCCGATTAAAAAGAATTAAAAATAGTTTATATTCATATAATTCAATTTTTTCTCTTTTAAAAATATTTATAAAAATATAAAAGCGAGTATCCAGATTTAGAACCTGATATAAACTATATGATTAAAGAATATTATAAATTTGAAAAAATAAACTCTAAATATTTATCTATAGAATAATATATTTACTTAAATTTAGTTCTAAACCCATCTCTCCACTTCCTAATCGGTATCCACCAAGCCAACTTATTAATCCTCTCCTCATTCATCCTAAACGAAATCTTAATTCCAAAGAAATAAAATATCAAATATTCTTTAGTATTATATACTCCAAATAATTTTATCCAATTTATATTTTCATTAATTTTTATTATTTCAGTCCGAACAGTATTATTATCAAAGTATAAATTGTCTACTTTATTTTTTAATTCTAAATTCTTATTATACAAATCTTTTATTATATTATCTTTTTCTTTATTTTCTTCGATTAAATAATTTATTATATCGTTTTGATAATACAAATTGTTTTTGGATTTTTCTAACGCGTATTTTAACCATTTCAATGATTTTTCTTTTTCTATTGCAAGTTTTTTATTAATTTCAGTCCAATCCATTTCAAAATACAGATGTTCATTATTTGTAATATCTTCAAAATTATCAACCGTTCTACTTTGTAAATTAAACATTCTTATCAATGATTTATATTTTGATATAACGCCGTTATTAATAACCAATATAAAAGGTTTGTTAAAAATCATAGCAAAACAAGTCCCATGAAACGAATCCGATATAAAAAAATCACAATTTTTTATCATATAAAGCCAATCTTCTATACTAAATGATTTATCATATTCTTCTCCAAAGATATCTATCTTACCTGTTTTTAAAATAGGCAATCCAAGTTTTTTTGATGCAATTTCAAGATATTCGCTTAATTTCTCGTTTCCTCTTCTCGAATATACTCCAATATACTTATAGTTTAGATTTAAATTACTTTTACTAATCAAATAATCATAATCGCCGCTTTCTAATAAAAATACGGGGTCTAATACATGAGTAGCGTCTACATCAAAATCTTCTTTCAATATTTTAACGCCGTCATCTTCTCTAACCGAAACATTGTCAAATTGCTTCAAATAATATTTAAAAAGTATTTTTTCTTTTAATCCTCCTTCAAAATATGGAATGCCAAAAGATGGAGAATACGATATTTTCTTTTTGAAACCGTCTACAAAATTAAAAAGAAAATAAAATAATCTATTGAGACCTCCAAAACGCCAAACTTGGTCAGAACCTACGATAAAAGTATCGCATTTTTTATTTATTTTTTCCAATTCTTCTTTACTAAAATATTCGTTCGCTACATTCATATATTTTAATGCAAATCTGTTCCCATTTGCATTATCATATACGCTGTTATTATTTCCAACATATCCGATATTATTATCGTATATTAATAATGGATTATATCCAAAATCTTCTATTATTTTATATAATGCATAATAAGTTAATGCTCCTCCATAATTATCTTGAAAACACATATTTGCTATTGCCACATTATGTTTTGGATTGTTGGAATTATTATATAATGTTTCAAGATTTTCTTTATCCAAATTATCGAAAAAATATTTTCTGCTCGCAAATATAGGTATATTTCCGCCCAAACCTCCGTTAGAAACATTATAAACTCTTTTGTATTTGAAATTTGATTTATTTAATTTATCAAAAATAAATTTTCCTTTAACTCCGTTTACCAAAACCAAAGAAACGCCTTTATCATCGTTATCTTCAACTCCCCAATAATCGCCAATAGTAATATCGCCAACTCTTTCAAATTTTCTGTATTTGCATTTTAAACATTCGTATTTTGCGGATATATGTTCTGAAAATAAAATATTATAAACGCATTCATATTTTGTTTTAATATATTCTTTACTATTATTAAATTTTATGTATAACCCTCGTCCCCAACCAAATTTATTTTTATCTCTGAAGGCAATATATTCAATATCCTTTATATCGTTGTCGCTAAAAGTTTCTTTCAAATATTTTCGCCAAACTTTTTGCGGAACTACGCTATTGCATAATAAATCAACCGTTATTAAATTCTCATAATCTTTCCCTAAAAAATGATTTAAAGCCGATACTTGACAAGGCGTCCCGCTAAATAATAACAATTTATTTTCGTTTAATAATTTCTTTATTTTGGGAAAAATATTTCCAAGCGAACTTTCGACATATTTTGAACCACGCAATTTATCCAAATCTTTTTTGTCGTCAATTATTATATGTTCCACGCCGAGCCAACCTTCCCGCCAACTTGCGCCACATACATAACCGCCTTTTTCCAAAACATAATCGGCAATCAAAGTAAACATTCCGCCCGAAGACGATTTCATTCTTATTTCATCGTTTGCCCGCACATCGTAAAATTCCTGATCGAAATCGGTTTTAAAATTGTCGTTTAAGGCATGACATTTTTTAACGCATAAACTGCAGTCGGTGCATAATTTCTCATCCACAACGGGATAATGAAAACCTTCTTTAGTTTCAATCATTTTGATGCAGCCATGCGGACATACTTGCGCGCATACCGAACAGCCCGTGCATTCTTTTTTATTTAAGATGTTTATGTTATTACGATTTTTATTTTTCATAAAATACCGCCTTTAATATTTAGTTTTATTAGACGCCAATAGTAGCGTTTAAATGTCTGAAATAATTTTTTAGTTTTGCAATGAAAAAACAGCCAAAAATTATAATAATGGCTTGTATTGTATTGTAT
>NZ_SJDU01000233.1 GCF_005518285.1 Brachyspira catarrhinii
ACCATATTTAAGTTATCCAATATTTATTAACTTTAATTTAAGTAAAATATAACATAAATTAAAAAATATGTCAATAGTTTAATCAAGAATATATTGTAATTACGAGCGATAGCACGGCAATCTATGAATATTAATGCAAGAGGAAACCGCCCATTTTTATTATAATTAAATATTAGTTTGAATTTATTAGAAATTGGAGATGGCGGGACTCGAACCCGCGTCCTACGAAGCACCCCATATTCGTCTACATAGCGTATCTTATCTTTGAAGTTTCACCTTACGGCTATAAGACAAGCAGAAAAACCGCAAGATTAGTTTGATTATACTTGCAATCGAGTTCAAACGGCGCTCGATACAAGTTCTATGTGTTTCAACGCCGATAATACGACCCATAGACAAATCATAAAATCAGCGACAACCTCAATCAGGCTGCAATTGCATATTCGTCTGCAATTATAATTTTGGCATGATATTAACGCGCATATGCCAAGCGCGACTATGCAAAATATGACTCAACCATCGCAGTCGAAGCCAGAGCATCCCCTTTCAAAGAACGATATATTCAAAATCTATATATATTATAATTATAGGAAATTTTTTATAATTGTCAACTATTTTATTTTACTTAAAACTAATTATTGAAATTTTTTTTCTATACTCTATAATAAATATTACGAATATTATGTTAAGTTGTTTTTTATTTTTTATAAATTTATTTTAACTTTTATAAGGACAAAATTATAAATGGCAATAATTGGCAAAATTAAAAATTTGTATGAAACAAAAAGAGCCATATTTTTAACTACAATTATATCGGCATGGCTCGTTTTTACGATATTAATTGGAATTTTTATCGGCTTGCGAAGTAAATCGAAAGTGGTTCATTTAAGTCCCGAAGAAGAAAATTCAAGAGCGGTGGCAAGTATGAAAGAAGACGAAGAAAAAATTATTAAAGGCGAGATGCTTTCGACAAAAAATAATTTAGATATGGAACAAATAGAATATTCAAAAAATTATGTAAAAAATAAACAAAATAATTAGGAGATATTTATGCGATTTAAAATTTTTTTATTCATTGTTAATTTAATTATGTTTACTACTATTTTTGCTCAAAATACGATAACGGTTAATCCCGATAATCGAGTTGTGACGAACGAAACTATAAACAGAACTAAAGGCGGACCTTTGGAAAGCGATTTTATAAATACGGTAGATTTGGCAAATAATACCCTTTTTTCGATAAGATTAAACGCCACGAATTTTGACAGATATATTCGTATAACGAGTTATTCCACTAATTTGGATTTTGTGAGATTTACAAGAGACAAAACGAACAGTTTTTTGACTTTTACGACTTTGACTTCTGGAGTCGCAAAATTAAATTTTCAAGTCGATAACGAAGAAAATATTATAAGAAGATATATTTATACGATTAATGTTACGAATGCCGTTTCAAACGGAAGTTCTACAAATACAAACGCCATGTTATTGGATGCGGAAAAAGATATAATTGCTAATAACGATAATAATATCAGTAGCATTATTGCCGATAGTTCGAATCAAATTTCGATTACCAATAATAATGTTTCCACAAATTCTTTAAATTCGCCTTCTGCAAATTCTCAAGTTAGAAGAAACGAAAATCCCGAAACTTTGACTTTATTTAATTCGGCGGAGGAACTAAAAAATATAAAAGATTATTCAAACGCCGTGAATAATTATAGCAATGTTATATCTCAATATCCTAATTCAAAATATTCCGTTTACAGTCATTTTAGAATAGCCGATATTTACAATAACAACAAAGATTATACTAACGCTTTCAATATGTATAAAAAGGCTTACGATTTGAATAACGCAAATAATAATCAAAAAGCCGCGGCGCTATATTCTATGGGAATAGTTAGAAAATCGGAAAATAACAACGAAGAAGCGATTAATTATTTTAACGAAGTTATAAATAAATATGCGAAAACTCCAATTTACGGAAACGCTTCCTACGAAATTGCCGACAGTTTGAAAAGAATCGGAAAAATATCGGACGGAATAAATATACTTGAAAAATCGTTAAACTCGAGCGATAAATTTAATAAAAGAGCGGACGCTTTGCTTCTCCTCGCAGAAATATACGAAAGAGGAAATAATAATGTGAGAGACTTTAACAAAGCTTATCAAATTTATAATCAATATATAGAAGAGTATCCATCCTCACCGAGAACAAAATACGCGACTGAAAGAAGAGATTTTTTATATAGAACGGTAATTAATTTGCAGTAAACCTTTCTTTAAATAACAAAAAAGAAAAAATCTGATTTCTTTAATTTAAAATATACTATCGCTAATCCATTTTGAAAGTTTATTCGGAGTAAGCGCTCCGACTTTTGCTCCTATTTTTGAAAAATATTTTGCAGCTTCTTTATCGTAGCTGATATTCGCGTTATAATCTAAAGCGGTTAAAACAAATAATTTGCTTCCGCTTTCTATTATGTCGCTTGCGTTTTTATACATAAGTTTATAATCGTTGCTGTCGAATAAATCGCTTATAAGGATGACGATTGTTTTGTCGGGAGCTATAGTTATTTTTTTCGCGTATTCCAAAGCCTTTACAATATCCGTTCCTCCGCCTAATTGAACTTTAAATAATATGTCTATCGGCTCTCTTATATATTCGCTCAAATCTACTATAGAAATATCGAAAATTACAAGTTTGACAGACAAATAAGGCAAATTAGCAAATATTGAAGCCATAACGCTTGTATAAATAACCGAGTCGAGCATTGAACCGCTTTCGTCTATAAGAATTATTATATTATAAGGATTATATTTTTTTATATTTTGATTGAAATATAATTTATCTACAAAAAATTTTTTATCTTTATAATCATAGTTTTTCAAATTATGCCGAACTGTTTTTTTTATATCGAGATTTTTGAATATTTTATTTACGGCGGTCGAATTGGCAAGTTTCTTTCCGTAAAAAACTTTTTTTATTTCAATTTCCATTTTATTTTTGATTTCTTCAACGACTTTTTTTACTATTTCGTAAGCTAATTTTTTCACACCCGCGTTCATTGTGTCTTTGAAAGCGAGAATATTTTTCAAAAGCTCTATATTAGGCTCTATTTCTTTAAGTATATTTTCGTCCGTTAAAATTTCCGTTAATTTATATTTTTCCAAAGCTTGATTTTGCATTATTTCAACGGTTTCTTTTGGGAATAATTTTTTTACTTTTGAAATCCATTTTGGAACGGTTAAAGAACTTTTTTCTCTACTAAATCGCTTTTCTTTTGAATTATTGAAATTATTGAAATCGTTTAAATTATTTAAAGAATATCCGCCGCTCTCCGAATATTCTCTATCGTATAAAAAATTTAAAGTTTCGTCAATTTCAAAATATTCGCCGTCAACTTTTAAATTATCTTCGGCAAAACTTCCAAGTATTAAACGCCATCTATTTAAATTTCTTTTATTTAAATCTAAATCGTCCGTTTTATTTTGCATTTTTAATTTTAAAATATAAAAAGAATCAATAAAATAAAATAGATTCAATTATTCTTCGCCTATGCTCATCGGCATAATTATAAAATAATAATCGTCTCTCTCTATTTCTTTTATCAAAGTCGGACTCGAATCTTTATTTACCATAAAAGCTACAATTTCCGAATCTATCTGCTTAATAACATCTTGAATATAAGTATAATTATAAGCTACAGAATTTTCATCTCCAGAATATTTTATGTCAAT
>NZ_SJDU01000234.1 GCF_005518285.1 Brachyspira catarrhinii
AAAGAACCAAGAGACGATAAAAAATATATAGACAGATTATTTAAACAAGTTTCTGAGGGAATCAAAGGAATAATATTTGGAAATTTATTTACGGGAATATTTCAAGGATTTTGCGCGTTTGTAGTTTATTCTATTTTTGGAGTAAGCAATTCTTTTACTTTCGGCTTTCTTACCATAATAGCTTCTTTTATGCCGATAATAGGCACTACGATTATATGGGTTCCGCTCGGAATTTTATTTATCATAAGAGGAGAGATAGTTAAAGCGATAATATTTTTAATCGTCTCTTGGTTCTTTATAACTATACCCGATAATTTTGTCCGTCCTTTGCTTTTGGGAAACAGAATAGAATTGCATCCTTTATTTATTTTCTTTGCAATACTTGGAGGAGTTTTATTTTTCGGTTTATCGGGAATAATTTTAGGTCCTTTAATGTTTATTTTATTTTTTGAAGTAATGAAAATTTATAACGAAGAGAGAGAATTGGACGAGCGAAAAGAAAGATTAACGCGGAAAGTCGGAAGATTTAAAATAGTTAAAAGAAAGCGTAAATGAAAAAAATATTAATAATCGGAATGAATTATATCGGAGACACAATATTTATAACTCCGTTAATAAGAGCGATAAAAAAACATTATAAAGATTGCATAATTGATATTTTAAACGGAAAACGCGGAGTAGATATTTTAAAAGAAAATCCGCATATAAATAAAATCATAATCAGAGAAGAAAATACTTTAGAAAATTTACTAAAAAATATAAAAAAAGAAAATTACGATATCGGTTTTACGGCTACAACGGCTTTTTACGGAGCTTCGATTTTGTATAAGGCAAAAATCCCAATAAGAGCGGGAGTGAGTAGCGAATTAAGGGGAATATTATTAAATAAAAAAACTTCTTGGAAAAAACATAAGAGGCATATAGTCGATACGATTTTGTCGATTTTAAAACCTATGAATATAGAGACGGACGGAATAGAAACGGAATTATTTTTAACCGAAGAAGAAAATAATTTTGGAATCGAAAAAATGAAAAATTATAAAAACTGTTTGATAGTTCATGGCGGAGCGACAAGAATAAGCAAGCGATATAACGCCGATAATTTTGCAAAGTTGATTGAAATGTTTTATAAAAAAATTCAAGTTCCAATTATTCTTATTGGTTCGGCTTCAAAAGAAGATATTGATTTTGCAAATAAAATGAAAGCGAAACTCGGCGATATAATAACGGAAGACTTCACGGCTAAACTTTCTATAAGAGAGCTTATGGCTATTATAAAAAATTCTTACGCGTTAATAGGAGGAGACAGCGCTCCTTTGCA
This sequence comes from Brachyspira catarrhinii, assembly GCF_005518285.1. Classification (GTDB taxonomy): domain Bacteria; phylum Spirochaetota; class Brachyspiria; order Brachyspirales; family Brachyspiraceae; genus Brachyspira; species Brachyspira catarrhinii. Next base: position 1,322 of record NZ_SJDU01000234.1, read on the forward strand.
TATTGCCAACGCATTTAATATTTATTCGATTGGAATATTCGGCGACACTTTGCCTTTGATTTACGGAGCGAGAGGCGAGAAAGCTTTTAATATCGAAGAGCGGAAAAAATATTGCAATTTTTTTAAGAGTTTTCATTGCGAATATATAAAGAGAGGATGCAAAACCGTTGATTGTTTGAATAGATTAAAACCCGAAGAGATTTTGGATTATTTAATTGAGATTTATAATTTAAGTGAGTTTTAAAATAAGATACGATTTACAATTAAGATAATAAAATTTATAAATATGTTTTTGCGTAAATAATTAAAATAATTAATATATAAGGATTTATTATGGATATAAAAAATATAGAATCGAAAGAAGTTTTTAAGTGGTTTGAAGAGATAAGCAAAATTCCGAGAGAGTCGGGAAATGAAAAAGAAATAAGCGACTTTTTGGTTGAATTTGCAAGAGAAAGAAATTTTGAAGTTTATAGAGATTCGGCAAATAATGTTATAATAAAAAAATGCGGGACTTCTAAATACGAAAATAAAAACGCCGTGATAATTCAAGGACATATGGATATGGTTTGCGAAAATACTAAAGACTCTAAACATGATTTTAGGAAAGACGCTATAGAGTTGATAGTCGAAGGAGATATTTTAAAAGCAAATGGAACGACTTTGGGAGGAGACGATGGAATCGCGATAGCTATGGGACTTGCCTTGCTCGACTCAAAAAATATTCCTCATCCTCCGATAGAATTTTTGGCGACAACTTCCGAAGAGACGGGAATGGACGGAGCATTGGCGATTACGGGTGAACATTTGAATGGTAAGAGTTTAATCAATATAGACAGCGAAGAAGAGGGAATTTTTTTAGTGAGTTGTGCGGGAGGATTAAACACTCTAACTGAATTTGAAATAAAAAGAGATAGCGTAAAAGAAAATAAAGAAAATTTTGAATCTTTAAAAATTGAAATATCTGGGCTTAAAGGCGGACATTCTGGAATTGAAATTGACAAGCAGAGAGCTAACGCGATTAAAATTTTGGGAAGATTATTATATGCGGTAAAAAAAGATATATGTTTGTCTTTTATCGAAGGAGGAGCGAAACATAACGCTATTGCAAAAAATTCCGAAGCGATAATTATTACAAAAGACGCTGATAAAATAAAAAATATTTTGGAAGAATTGTCTCAAAAAATAAAAAACGAATATAAAACCGAAGATTCTCAAATGCAAATAAAAATTGAAAAATGCGAAAATGTAAACGAATGCATTACAAAAGAAATAAGCGACAATATAATCGATTTTATGAATCTTGCTCCAAACGGCGTTTTATATATGAGCAGAGAAATAAACGGACTCGTTCAAACGAGCGCAAATAACGGAGTATTGAAAGAAGAAAACGGAAAATTAACTTTCACAATTTCAATAAGAAGCTCTCTGGAAAGTTCCACAGAAGAAATAGCTTCGATAGTGGAAATAGCTTCAAAAAGAACGGGCGCAAAATTTGAAAAAGTAAATTGGTATCCAGCTTGGGAATACGATAAAAATTCAAAAATCAAAGATATAGCTTTGTCGGTTTACAAAAAAGTCGCGGGAAAAGAAGCTAAAATCGAGGCGATTCACGCGGGTTTGGAATGCGGAATATTGAAAAGAGTTTTGCCCGAAGTAGATATGATAAGTCTTGGACCGAATTTATACGATGTTCACACTCCAGCCGAGCATTTAAGTATTTCTTCGGTTGATAGAACTTGGAAATTCTTAAAAGAGCTAATTATAAATTTGAATTAAAAAATTTAGATTAAATTTTATGTTTATAAAGGCTTGCGTTTTTTATTAAATATGTTAGAATATACTAACAATTAATAAGCGAATTTAATAAATCATTGTTTTGGGGTTATTGGGCATGTTTTAAGCATGTCCAATATTTTTAAAATATATTATAATACGAATATGAACGATATGACTAAAATACAAAAGAAAAGAGAAAGAGAAAAAGATTTGGTTTTTCTTATGATAAAAATATTTTGCAACTTAAAACATAAAAATAATATTTGCGCAAAATGTATGGAATTATACGATTATTCAAAAAATCGAATAGACAAATGCAGATTTATGGAAACGAAAACTTTTTGTAGCGCTTGTCCTTCGCATTGTTATAAAAACGATATGCGTGAAAGAATAAGAGAGGTTATGATTTTTTCGAGCAAAAGAATGATTTTTTATCATCCGATATTGACTTTGAAACATATATTTATAATTTTAAAAGCGAAATTAAGACAAAAATTTTTTTAAATAAAGTATTGACATATTTTTTAATTTATGTTATATTTTGCTTAAATTAATTAAAGTTAATGAATAATGGATAAATTATTTATGATTAATAAAAATTACTATAAATTAGCATACTATAATTTCGTTAAGCAAAG
>NZ_SJDU01000235.1 GCF_005518285.1 Brachyspira catarrhinii
ATCGCTACAATTATCGCTACAATTTATCATAATCATCCGCCTTTTCGTTGAATATTGACAATTCTTTTTTAAAAACAATTTTTATAAACAATAATTTTAACATCGCATATTTTTTATCTATCTTTATGGAAAAAATATTTCTTAAAATTGAACTTAATGTAATTACAATCGGTTTGTCATAATATTTGTTATTTTTTAAACTTATCTTTATTCCAAATATTCTTATAGTCGTATATTTGCTATCTATAATTACAGAAAATAAATAAGGCATTAACTGTTCGTTTACGCCCTCATTACTAAATTTGGTATATTGCTTATAAATATAATTAATACTATGCGTTAATTCGGTTATAATATTATTTATTTCATTTTTATTTTTAGGTTCTTTACTATCGCGAGAATAAAATACTTTTTCCCATGCTTCCATTATGTTATAATTGGAATAAAAATCTAAACTATTTATAGCCTCTTCCGACAATTTCTTTCTATATTCGTAATCGTTAAGTAATTTAATTAATTCTTTAGAGAATTCTTCTATATTTTCATTTTTAATTTTTACTATTCCAAGATTATTTTTTGTAATTTCTAAATATGGCAAATCGAACATAATCGTTGGAACGCCGCAAGATTTTGCCTCTAATAAATTCATAGGATACCCTTCATATGTTGAAGTTATTATATGAACCGAAGATTGTAATAAGTATTTATATATATCTTTTTGTTTTCCAAGCAATTTGCAGCAATCTTCAATTTTCAACTTTTTAATTTTATTTTTTAGTTTATTTGTTGTAATTTCATCGCCTTCTCCAAGAATAAAAAATTTCGCTTCGGGAATGACTTTTATAACTTTAGAGACAATTTCTAAAGCTAAAAACGGTCTTTTTTGAAATTCTTCCAAGCGACCTATCCATATAATATTTTTTTTATTGAGTTCTGATAATTTTTTATTATTTATATTATCTGGCATAGGATTTGGTATGTATGAAACATTTTTCAAATTCATAGATTTCCAAAATAACGCGTCCGTTTCGGATAAACAAACTAAAGAATCGTATAAAGTATAGAAGTTATCTTTATGCAAAAATCTTTCAATATCGTTTACATATATAGACTCTGAAAATATAGAATGCAAAAATAAAACTGACTTTAATCCAAGATATTTAAAAAACAAAGGAGAATATCCTACATCCTCTTCATACATAGCGCTATGAATTATTATATCTAAATTATATTTTTCTATTGCCTCTTTCCATATATTAAAACATTTATTTAAATCTTTTGATAATTTCACTCTAACTGTCCCTTCGGGCAGTTCATAATCGTTTTCATTTGGCTCTTCATAAGTAAAAACGACTATTTTATATCCGTTTTTTGAAAATAAAAAAGATAAATGAGAAATAACTCTTTCTATACCTCCGCCGTTCATCTTAAAATATAAAAAACCTATAGTTTTATACTTTTCAATATTTTTTAATTTAAAACTTCCTTCCAAATTTAAATAAGGCAATATATTTTTAGAGAAATAATTTTTATTAATAAAAATGGGTCCGAGTAAATTTAAATAATAGTTAAAATCATTTTGTAAATTACTATCCTTATTTTTATAATCAAAAATAAAACTAAAAATAAAATATACTATTTGCAGAAAATTATTTATATATTTATCGTATATATTTTTATTTTTTAGAAAATCGCAAACATTGTAAAAAATATCGGATGTATCTACAACTCTTTTTCTTAATTTATTATAATTGTCAAGTTTGCTAACCTGAAAATCATAGAAATATAATGGTTTATTAAAGAAATAATAGCTTTTGCAATAATATAATAGTATTAAACATAAATATAAATCTTCGGTATATAAATATTTCTTATTTCTAATACAATCTTTTATGGCTAAATTTAAAATATTTCTTTTAATAATTTTACAACATATTCTAAAGCTGTATCCATTTTTAAGGAACATCTCTAATATATTACCGTTTAATATTTTATTAGGAGGTTTATTAAATAATAAATCTTTTTCAAATTTTTTATCCGAAATGATTAAAAGATTTGAAAATTCAAGTATATCAACTTTAGTTTTTATTGCCTTTCCATACGCTAATTTCATTGCATCTAAATCAAAGTAATCATCGCTATCTATAAAAGTTATATATTTTCCAGAAGATAATTCAAAACCCGAGAACCTTGTTTCGTATGTTCCTTTATTTTCATTATGTTCTATATATTTTATTCTGTTATCTTTTTTCAAATATTCTTCAACTATTTCCCTACAATTTCCTTGCGAAGCGTCATTAACTATTATAATTTCAATGTTCTTAAAAGTTTGATTGACAACGCTATCCAAACATCTTTGTAGATATTTCTCCGTATTGTAAACGGGAACTATAATAGATATTAATGGAATTTTATTATCCGCCATATTCAGAACTCCGTTTAATAAACTTCAATCCAAAAAATCTCAAAACAAACTCTTTGGAATTGGAAGATATTGAAAAAATATTTTTAAGTAAATTATTAAAAGAAATAACAATCGGTTTATTATGGCATTTGTTAGTTTTAATCGTTATAGCTATTCCAAATATTCTTATGTTTATATAATAACTATAAAGTATTACCGAAAAGAAATAAGGCAATAACTTTTTGTTTATCTCTTCTTGGACATATAAAGGATTCAAATAATATTGATGGATTTTTTCAAATCTCTCGTATTCTTCTATCAATTGATTATCAAAATATTTATTTAAAATATCCAAATATATTTTTTCATTATTTGTCTTATTCGTTAAATATTTGTATTGATTAAATGAAAGTTTAAGATAATCGTAATAATGTAAAATCTCCGCTTTTTGACTGCAAAGAAAATTATAAAATTCGTTTAATGTGGCTTTAGTGTCCGAGCAAGCTTTTTCAAATCTTTCAATCGTAATTTTGGAAATATCTTTATTGCTATAGCCCGAATCGTTACCATATATATAAAGTTCATTACTAATCGCTTTATAACTCTTGCAAAAATAAATCGTTATCAAACATTGAAGCATATCTTCGCTATGAATCAAATGACTGTCGGGCAAATATTTTATAGTTTCTTTTACGATTTCGCTTTTGAAGGCTTTACAAAACATATTATGAGGCAATTTTTCGTTTAAGCATTCGTTAAAAAGATAATCTTCATTAATGACGCTTCTTTTTGACGAGAGATACCAATCGGTTTTCTTTTCTTCTTTGATTCTTTCTTTTTTATTCTCGTTGGAAGAAATTACCTTTGCGCTAAAATGAATAATATCGTATTCTTTATTTATAGAATCGTAAATTACTTGAAGAGCATCGGTTGTCAGTCTATCGTCCGAGTCCAAATATATAATATATTTTCCGTTTGAGTTAATCGCTCCGATTTTCCTCGAGTAAAGAGTTCCTTTGTTGGTTTCGTTTCGTATATATTTAATATTTTCTGGGATTTTATAATTCACAGTTGAAGCATCGTCTATAATAATGAGTTCAAAATCTTTGAAAGTTTGATTAATAACGCTTTCTATCGCGCTTTTTAAGTAGCTTTCATTTGTATTGTAAACGGGAACAATTATACTAAAAAATGGCGTTTTATCTGTATCAAAACTCATTTAATAACTCGCAGTTAGTTAACATATTATTGTTTATCGGAATATAATTCCGCAATTTCTTTAAATATACAATAAAAAATAAAAAAATCAATAGTATTTTATCTT
>NZ_SJDU01000236.1 GCF_005518285.1 Brachyspira catarrhinii
TTTCCTCTTCTTTCGATTTTAAACTCGACAATTTAGAAACCCATGCGTCATAATATTTTTTTATCATTTTAATTCTCCTCGCTATGTTTTACACAGCATTTTTAATTTTTTTATTATATTTTTTATAATTTATTATATTTTTTATAAAAATTATTCGCTTAAATTATTATAAATCAATAGTTGGAATTTTATCTCCTTTTTCCATCGCGGTAATTCCCGTCCTCGATTGTTCTAAAATTTTGAAACTTGAAATATCTTCCAAAAATTTGTCAATAGCTTCGGGTTTGTCCGTAAGTTCCGTTATGATTCCGCCCGAAAATTCGTCTCTGATTTTAGCGCCGTATTTGTCGACTATATCGAGCAAAGATTTTTTATTATTTTCTTTAGCTTCTATTTTTAATAATAATAAATCTCTTTCAATAATATTCTCGTTATTAAGCAAAAATACCGAATGAATCTCTATCAATTTTGCCGTTTGTTTAACTATTTGCGATATTTGAGCTTCGTCTCCTTCCGTTACTATTGTCATTCTCGAAATATTCGGATAGCAAGTAACCGAACAAGTTATGCTTAAAATATTGAATCCTTTCTGACTAAACAAAAGGCAAATTCTCGTAAGAACGCCAGAACTATTATCTACAAATAAAACTAAAATTCTTTTTGTCATTTTTCAATCCTTTTTTATTTAATTTATTATATTATGTTTATCAATTTAATATAATATCTTCAACGGTTCCTCCAGATGGAATCATTGGCAATACTTTTAAATCTTTGTCTATAACGCATTCTATCCAAACGGGAACTTTTTCTTTTAAGGCGTTTTCAAAAACTTTTTCAAATTCTTCCAAAGTTTCGCATTTAAAACATGCAGCCCCGAATCCTTCGGCAATTTTAATATAGTCCATTTTTTTATTCATATCCGTGCTTGAATATCTATTTTCGTAAAATACGCTCTGCCATTGTCTAACCATACCTAATGTATTATTATTAAATATTACCGAAATTATTGGAAGTTTATATTCTACCGCCGTTGCCACTTCTTTAAAATTCATAAAGAAAGAACCGTCTCCCGTTATATGAACGACATGTCTTTTTGGCATCGCAATTTTAACTCCGATAGCCGCTCCGTATCCGAATCCCATAGTTCCGAGTCCTCCGCTCGTTATAAAACTTCTCGGTTTTGTATGATGAAGATATTGAACCGCCCACATTTGATGCTGTCCGACATCCGTTACATATACGACATCGTCTTTGCATTTATAACCTATTGATTCTATAATATTTTTAGGATGAAATATACTGTCTTTTGAATATTTTTTTGTATTATTTTCCTCTTCTTTCGATTTTAAACTCGACAATTTAGAAACCCATTCGTCATCATTAACTCTATTAACTAATTTTGAAAATTTATCCAAGACATCGTTAATATCTCCTATTATGCTATAGTCGACTTTAACATTTTTATTGACTTCGCTTCCGTCTATATCTATATGCACTTTTTTAGCCTTGTTTCCAAATTTTGAAGTATTGAGGGCGACTCTATCGCTGAATCTCGTTCCTACGGCAATTATTAAGTCCGCTTCGTTTATGACTGTATTTGCAGTTTCGCTTCCATGCATTCCCAAAAGTCCCACATTTAAAGGCTCGTTATATCCTAATGTTCCCGCTCCCATTATCGTATGAACCGAAGGAATATTAGTTCTAATCATAAACTCTCTTAATTTAGCGCTCGAATCTTTTGCTCCGCCTCCAAAATATATGATAGGTTTTTTAGACTCGTTTATTAACTTTGCCACTTTTTCTATCACGGTTTCGTCTTCCGCTCTGATTTTTGGATTTTTCAATTTAATTTTTTCTTTGCGAACAAATTCCGTAATATCGGAAGTTATATTTTTAGGAACATCGATTAAAACGGGACCTTTTCTTCCATTATTCGCTATTAAAAAGGCTTTTCTTATGGTATCCGCCAAATCCTCGATTTTCCTCACTACAAAATTATGCTTCGTAATAGTCATAGTTATTCCCGCTATATAAACCTCTTGAAAGCTATCTTTTCCCATCAAACTTATAGGAACATTTCCCGTAATAGCCACGATTGGCACGCTGTCCATATATGCCGTTGCCAATGGCGTCACTAAATTGGTAGCTCCAGGTCCGCTTGTGGCGAATATTACTCCCGTTTTTCCGCTAACTCTCGCATATCCGTCCGCCGCATGTCCCGCTCCATATTCGTCTACGGGCATTATATGATTTAATTTGTCTCTATATTTATAAAGCGCATCGTATATATATAATACCGAACCTCCAGGGTAGCCGAATATCGTGTCTACTCCCTGCTCTATCAAAACTTCCATGATTATTTCTGAACCGTTTAATTTCATTTTAATAAACTCCTTTAATTTACGCGTTTTAATTTATTATATTTTTTTAATACAATAAAACGAATTTAAATTTTATGTTATATTATTTTTAGATTTACAGGATATTAATTAGAATAGACAAGACAAGATTGACGATAATATTTTTATTATTGCAATTATATTTTTTATTTTTTTTAGAATTGTTAAACGAATAAGAACGACTTATTTCGTTTGTCTTATGAAACCTGTTCATTTTTCTTCTCCTATTAATTTATTTTTTATTTAATTGTTTAATTTAATTTAGGGAAAATTATAACATATTATAAAATTTATAGCAAACATTTTTTATAAAAATTTTTTATTTATTTTGGATTGCTTCGGCATTTTTAATGTATCGCAATGACTAATTTTTTAATTAATTTTGCAACATTATTTTTATTAAAAAATTATAATTAACATAATACTAATTCCGAAAATAATACAAAATAATTTTAAAAGGTAAACGACAATGAAAACATTAACTTTAATTTTATTATTTTTATCGATTAGCTTAAATATTTTTGCCATAAGCAGAGAAGAGGAAAAATTTTTGAACGCGGCGGAAAACGGAGATATAGAGGAAATCAAATCTCTATTGGAAAAAGGAAAGTTAAATATTAATACAAAAGACAAAAACGATAATACCGCTTTAATATTTTCTTCCGCTTTCGGACATAGCGATATTGTAGAGTTGCTTATAGAAAACGGAGCGAATATAGAATTCAAAAATAAGTTGGGAGGAAACGCCTTAATACTTTCTTCTTACGAAAATAATTACGATATAGCAAAGTCTCTTATAAATAGCGGAGCGGACATTAACACGCGAGATAAAAATGGAAACACCGCTTTGATAATCGCTTTAAATCAAAAGAATCCCGAAACTGCAAGATTGCTTATTGAGAACGGAGCGGATGTTAACGCGAGAGGCGAAAACGATTGCGCTCCTTTAATGCTTCCTTCCTACTATGGAGATTGCGAAATCGTTAAATATCTCATAGAAAACGGAGCCGATATTAACGCCCAAGATAAAGATGGATGGACTGCCTTAATGTTTGCGGCAAAAAACGGGTATGACGATATTGGAAAAATCCTTATAAAAAACGGAGCGGATATTAATGTGAGGGATAAAGATGGCAACACGGCTTTATCGATAGCCAAAGAAGAAGGTTATAGAGATTTCATAAGAATATTAAGAGTAAAAAAGAAAAGAAGATAAAAAATTCATTAATTAACATAATTAAACAAAGGCGTAGCAAT
>NZ_SJDU01000237.1 GCF_005518285.1 Brachyspira catarrhinii
AAAGCCGTTGAAAGAGCCAAAAACTGGGCGGAGCCGTTGAAAGAGCCAAAAACTGGGCGGTATAACAAAATTTTGTAATCCGTATATTGATTATTTCGATATACGGATTATATTTTAATTTATGATATTTATAAAAAATTATTAAAAAATGGTTTATAAAAAAATAAAGGTATTTTATGTATGACATATTAATAATAGGCGCTGGAGTATCGGGGACTTCATCCGCAAGAGAATTATCGAGATATAAGGCGAATATATGCGTAGTCGAAAAATGCGAAGATGTTTGTTCGGGAACTTCAAAAGCAAATAGCGGAATAGCTCATGCGGGATTTGACGCCGCCAACGGTTCGCTTATGGCAAAATTAAATGTTTTGGGAAATAAAATGATGCCTAAAATAGCCGAAGATTTGAATGTTCCTTTCAAATTAAACGGTTCTTTAGTGGTATGCGCAAACGAAGACGATATGCCGAGTCTACAAAAATTATACGAAAGAGGAATTGCAAACGGAGTCGAAGGTTTAAAAATATTGAATAGAGAAGAAGTTTTTGAAAAAGAGCCTAATCTAAACGATAATGTGGTAGCCGCTTTATACGCTCCTACAGGCGGAATAGTTTGCCCTTTTATACTCAATGTAGCTTATGCGGAAAATGCGGCGGATAACGGAGTGGAATTCAGATTCAATACGGAAGTTTTGGATATAAAAAAAGTTAATGATATATTCGAAGTTTCGACTAACAACGGAATAATAAAAACAAAATATATCGTAAACGCCGCTGGAATCTATGCCGACAAATTTCATAATATGGTAAGCGCAAATAAAATAAGAATAAATCCAAGAAGAGGAGATTATATTCTGCTCGACAGCGAGGTTAAAAATATAGTTTCTTCTACGATATTCGCTTTGCCGAGTAAATTTGGAAAAGGTATTTTGGTTACTCCAACGGTTCATGGAAATCTAATGATTGGACCGACAGCGATTGATATAGAAAATAAAGAAGGAGTAAATACCACAGCGGAAGGTTTGAGTCAAGTCATAGAAAAATCAAAATTAACGGTAAAAAACATTCCTTATAATAAAGTAATCACTTCTTTTGCGGGGCTTCGTCCTCATGAAGACGGACATGAATTTATAATTAAGGAAGTCGAGGATTGCGAAAATTTTATTGACTGCGCGGGAATAGAATCTCCTGGACTTGTTAGCTCGCCCGCCGTTGGAGTTATGGTAGCCGACATATTGAAAGAAAAAGCGAAGTTGGAAACCAAAAAAGATTTTATAGAGAAGAGAAAAGGCATTACAAAATTTATGAGTTTGACAACAGAAGAAAAAAATAAACTTATAAAAGAAAATCCTTTATACGGACATATAATTTGTAGATGCGAAAAAATAACGGAAGGCGAAATTGTCGAAGCCATAAGAAGTCCGATTGGAGCACGTTCTTTGGACGGAGTTAAAAGAAGAGTGAGAGCTGGACTTGGAAGATGTCAAGGAGGATTCTGTTCGCCAAAAATAATGGAAATACTTTCAAGAGAACTTAAAATTGACATATTGAATATTACGAAGTCCGAAAAAGGTTCTGAAATACTTAAAGGAATAGATAAGGAGATATAATGAAATCTTACGATATTGTCATTATAGGCGGAGGACCCGCTGGGCTTGCGGCGGCTATTTCGGCAAGAGAAAACGGAATAGAAAATTTGCTCATTATAGAAAGAGACGAAGTTTTGGGCGGAATATTGAATCAATGCATTCATAATGGTTTTGGACTTCATAGATTTAACGAAGAATTAACTGGACCAGAATACGCTTATAGATTCATAGAAAAAGTTATAGATTTGAAAATAGAATATAAATTAAATACTATGGTTTTGAATATAGACGCGGACAAAAATATAACTTATATAAATAAAGAAGAAGGCTATATTCAAATCAAAACTAAAGCTATAATATTGGCTATGGGATGCAGAGAGAGGGCGAGAGGCGCGCTTAATATAGCGGGCTATCGTCCAGCGGGAATATTTTCGGCGGGAGCGGCGCAACATTTAGTGAATATAGAAGGTTATATGCCGGGAAAAGAAGTCGTAATATTGGGTTCGGGCGATATTGGGCTTATTATGGCGAGGAGAATGACTTTTGAAGGAGCGAATGTAAAAGTGGTTGCCGAGATTCTTCCATTTTCTGGGGGCTTAAAAAGAAATATCGTTCAATGTTTGGACGATTTTAATATCCCGTTGAAATTAAGCCATACGGTTATAGACATTAAAGGAAAAGATAGAATCGAAGGAGTGACGATAGCGAAAGTTGACGAGAAAATGAAACCTATAAAAGGAACGGAAGAATATTACTCTTGCGACACTTTGCTTTTGTCTGTCGGACTTATTCCAGAAAACGAACTTTCAAAAGAGATAGGAATTGAAATAAATCCGATTACATCGGGACCTATAGTAAACGAAAGTTTGGAAACTAATATTGAGGGAATATTTTCATGCGGAAACGCTTTGCATGTGCATGATTTGGTAGATTTTGTTTCGGAAGAGGCGGAGACTGCGGGAAAAAGCGCGGCGCTTTACATTTTAAATAAGAAAACAAAAAAAGAAAAAGAAAATTATATTTGTTTAAAAGCTTCAAACGGAGTTCGTTATACCGTTCCGTCTATCGTTAATGTCGACAATATAGACGAAGGGCTTACCGTTCGTTTTAGAGTCGGCGGAGTATTTACGAATAAATTTTTGAATGTTTATTTTGACGGAGAAAGGTTAGTTCATAAAAAACATTTGATATTTGCCCCAGGCGAAATGGAAACCTTGAAATTGGGAAAAGATATGTTATTGAAAAAGGATTTAAAAAATATAGAATTTAAAATAGAGGATAATTAATTTATGGAAAATAAAGAATTGACTTGTATATGCTGTCCTATGGGATGCGCGTTAAATATCGAAATGGAAAATAACGAGGTTGTAAAAGTTAGCGGGAATACTTGTAAACGAGGCGACACTTACGCAAGGGCGGAAATAGTTCGTCCCGTTAGAATGGTTACAACAATAGTTAAAGTGGAAAACGGAAAATTAAAAATGCTGCCCGTAAAAACAAAAGAACCTATAGATAAAGATAAAATAAATATTTGCCTTCATGCTTTGAAAGATGTAAAAGTTAAAGCCCCCGTTCGTATAGGAGATATTATAGCGTCAAATATTGCTGGAGCTGATATAATTGCAACGAGGAATATCGAGGCTGTATAATTTCTTATAATAACAAGCTTTTTATCCAAAATACTTGCCATTTTCAATTATATTTATCTCTTCTTCCCTTAAATCATATAATTTATAAACAATCTTATCAATCTCCTCCTCAATTTCAGACACATCCTCATTTGAATTTTTATTTTTAATCTTAAAAATCTCATCGACTTTATTTATAATTTTATCCTCCAAATCTTTATTTTCAGAATTTATTTATATGATTAAATTTTGACAAATAAAATTATTCTGTTATAATTACATTTATGAAAAGAAATAGGGAAATTAACAAACTAAATGACTTATTCGTCCGATATTTGCTCGGAAAACTTGGAAACGAAAAAGTGATTGAGGATATGGTTAATGCCGCTTTAAGCGATTTCAATTTTGAAGAAGTTAAAGATTTGGAAATAATC
>NZ_SJDU01000238.1 GCF_005518285.1 Brachyspira catarrhinii
AATTATTGTATATTTTTTATATACTATTATTGTATATTTTTTATATACTTGTTTTATATAATTTTATTTAATAATTAAGAGGAATAAAAATGAAACCTGAAAAAAGCAATTTATTTACGCCTTTAAAAATAGGGAATCTTGAAATCAAAAATCGTATAGTAATGCCGCCTATGTGTATGTATAGCGCGGAAGACGGATTCGTAAACGATTGGCATATTCAACATTATACGACAAGAGCGATTGGCGGAGTCGGATTAATCATTGTCGAAGCTACGGGAGTTTTACCTTATGTAAGTTCGATAACCGATAACGATTTGGCTATATGGGACGACAAATATATTGACGGTTTAAGCAAGCTTGTTCAAGCCGTTCATAATTGCGAAGCAAAAATTGGAATACAGATTAATCATGCGGGTAGAAAATGCGAGTCCGTTAAAATCGATAAAATATACGCTCCAAGCCCGATAGCTTTTAACGATAAATATAGAACTCCAGTCGAAATGACGAAAGAAGATATAAAAGAAACGGTTGACGCTTTTGCGGACGCTTTCAAAAGAGCGGTTAAAGTTGGATTCGATTTAATAGAAATTCATGCGGCGCATGGTTATTTGATTTCGGAATTTTTATCTCCGTTATCAAACAAAAGAACGGACGAATACGGAAAAAATAGAGTAAAAATATTGGAAGAAGTTTTAAGAAAAGGAAGAGAAGCCGTAGGAAAAGACTTCCCAATTCAAATAAGAATTTCATCTTACGATTGGAGAGAAGGCGGAAACACGGTTAAAGATTTTGCCGAAATGTTAAAGCCTCTCGAAAACGAAAAATTATTCGATTCGATAAATGTAAGCACGGGGGCGGTAACGGCGGACGGAAAAATAATTCCTTACGAAGGCTATCAAATACCTTTCGCAAGAGAGTTAAAACAATATATGAACGTTCCTTGTATCGGAGGCGGACTTTTAAGCGACTCTAAAATGGCTAATATGATTGTAAGAAACGGAGCGGCTGACGCGGTTTATATTGGAAGAGAGCTTTTGAGAAATCCTTATTGGGCTTTGCAGTCGGCAAGAACTTTGGGAATAGATATTCCATTTCCTAAACAATACGAACAGGCTAAAAGGTAATACCTTTGTCATTACGAGTATTTTTAATGCGAAGTAATCCAAAATTAATGAAATTTTATTTTAAAATTTAGTTTTATTAATAGCGGATTGCTTCGGGCGTTGCCCTCGCAATGACAAATTCATACCTGTAGTTGCGAACAACTAAAACTAAAAGGAAGAGAAGCAATCCCCAAATAAAAAATAAATAATTAAAAAAATAACGGATGAAGTATTAACCTCGTCCGTTTTCAAGAGCGAATTAAAAATTATATTTATTAACGCAAAGGTATTTTAAACTAAAATAAACATTATTCAAAGTTGTTTTGTAAAAATTATTCCATCGCAATAGCTTCCGTCTTTTAATCTGTATCCGTTTTCTATTCTGCCCGCTTCCGTCATATTTAGAGAACGATATAACTTCAAAGCGCTTTCGTTTATCGAAACCACGCCGTTATATTGCAAAATCTTAAAACCATATTCTTTGCATCTCTTAAAAGAATCGAGAACTAATTTTCGTCCTACTCCATGCCCTCTCGCGTCCGCTCTCACGCCGTAAGAAGTATTGCAAATATGCGAGCGTCTGCCGTAGCCGTTCGGATGCAAAACATAAAACCCCAATATTTTATCTTCTTCGCATGCGCATATAACTGCCAATTCTTTTGCAAAAAATTCTCTTGCGTCTCCAAGTTTCAAAGGTT
Organism: Brachyspira catarrhinii; assembly: GCF_005518285.1. Taxonomy (GTDB): domain Bacteria; phylum Spirochaetota; class Brachyspiria; order Brachyspirales; family Brachyspiraceae; genus Brachyspira; species Brachyspira catarrhinii. The sequence continues at coordinate 1,802 of NZ_SJDU01000238.1, forward strand.
CTTCTTCGGGAAATGCAATAGCCGAATCGACTATTTCGTTCCAAATTTCCGTAATTTGTTCTATATCTTTATCTTCGTATTGGCGAATTATCATAACAATTTCTCCTTCATTTGAATTGAATAAATCTAATTTAATTTATTATAAAGCATATATTCGATTTGTCAAAATTTGACTATTTTTTTAATTATTGTATAATTTTTTAATCATTAATCAATAAGGAATTAAATAATGAAAAATAAAATAATTATATCTATTTTTATAATATTATTATCTATAAGTTGTCGCAAATCCAACGATATAACGGGGGGGGGGGGGGTGATAATGGAGGAAACAATGGCGGTAATAACGGAGAAAATAATAACGAAAATATAAGATTCACAAAAGATAATTTTGAAACACCTCAAACAAACACTCAAGCTGCAAAAGATTTTTTAGTAAAATTTAACGAGATAAAACAAAAATATCCCAAAGCCGAATTAATGTTATATTATAGAAAATCAAACATTACATCCGATAGCGGTTATAGTATATATTATTTTGACGATAATGCCAATATAACAAATATCTATGTAAATGGACAAGGCAATAAAAAAACTAATAGTATATTCTGGGGTATGCTTCCAGATAATCCTCAAATTGCATGCTATTATTATAAGCAAAATAATGGAGATTATGGAACTGACCACTCTTTAATGTATGAAAACGGATTAATTAAAAATAAAAGCCGTATTTTTAATAACAGAGGACATTATGCAGATACAAATATAGTGGATAAATCGAGAGATGCGATGTTCAAATCAGCAGTAACTTCTGGTTATGATTATAAAACTCCAAATACTTCAACGACTACGAATGAAAATGAAATTTATAAAAATAATGTAAAGAATAAAATTATTGAAAAAAAAGAGGTTATGAATACATATACTTTTTTAGATAACGGAGATATAAGCGTAAAAACAAGCGAAGGCAAATATTATACTTTACATTTTTGGGGAGCCGAAAGCTCCGAAAAAGGAATATATTATGTGAAGGTTAATTTACAAGACATATTCGGAAATATAGCTCCAAACGAATCAACCTATTTTTATTACGGTTATAGTTTTGAAGAAAGTAGCAGCGATAAAAGTCTTTCTGAATTAAGAGAATATTGGCAGCATTATCGTAATTATTGCGGAGCATTTACAAATTGGTATGAAAAGTATTTTGACGGAAACGGAAAACCAAAAGACAAGATAGATTGGGCTACAATGCCTCTTCAAACTACGAATATATGGCATTGGAAAGAAGAAAGAATACTTTTAATGACGAACAAATAAAAGTTATTATCTATCTTTGATAACATTTTACACTTTCGATATTATGCTATATATATCGACTTTTTCCACTACGGGTTTTCCAATATCTTCCAAAAATACGAAATTAATTTTTTCGTTGTTTCTCTTTTTATCCAATTTTATAGCTTCTTTTAAATCTATATTTTCGGGAATATTAATCGGAAGTCCAATATTCGACAAAATATTTTTAGCTCGCTCCAAAATATATGCATTTTTAGTTATTCCCAATTTTATTCCGTATTCTATAGCAAAAATCATTCCGATTGCCACAGCCTCGCCATGAAGCAAAGTTCCGTAGCCCGCCGCATTTTCTATACTATGTCCAATCGTATGTCCAAAATTAAGAAACATTCTCTCTTTTTCTTCTTTATAATCGATTTGAACGATATGAGATTTCAATTCGCAATTTCTTTGAAGGACAAAATCAATATCTAATTTTTCATCTTTATTATTTTCTTTATTGTTATAATAATTTTCTATAACTTCGAGTAATTTTTTATAACTTCGAGTA
>NZ_SJDU01000239.1 GCF_005518285.1 Brachyspira catarrhinii
TAAAATATATGTTAATATATGCATAACTAATGAATAAAAATCATTTGCAAAAATGTATTTATCTATTATAATAATAAAAAAGAAAATATTGTTACAGAAAATAGGACTATAAATTGAAAGTATCTATTGAATACATAAAAAAACTATTATATGCTTTAGGATATAGAGAAATCCATTCTGGGATATTTAATAAAAAATATAAAAATAATTATACTATAATTATAGATTTTGAAAAAGAAAAAATTTTCTACATAGATAATAATTTTGACAAAAATATCAAATTAGGAGATGAAACAACTTCTAATTTTGAAAACAGTGAAAATTTTGTTGTTTTGGAATGTGTTGACAGACTTTTAGAAAAAGGATACAGTCCTGATAGTATAACACTTGAAAAAAAGTGGGAAATGGGCAGAAAAGAGAAAGGCAAACTAGACATACTTATTTCAAAAGATAATGTATCATATTTGATGATAGAATGTAAAACTTGGGGTAATGAGTTTAATAAAGAATATAAAAATATGATAAATAAAAAAGGAGGACAATTATTCAGCTATTATAATCAAGATAGAAACGCTGAATATTTATGCTTATATACTTCAAGATTAAATGATATTGAAAAAATAGAATACAAAAATGAAATAGTAAAAATTGATAAAGAATTAAAGACACTTGCTAATGTAGTAGAAATATATAATAGATGGAATAAACAATTTTCATTTAATGGAATATTTGAAGAAGATATTTTACCGTATGGAATACAGGCAAAAGCACTTTTAAAAAAAGATTTGAAACCTATAACTCCTGATGATAGTAAGAAAATATATAATCAATTTTTAGAAATATTAAGGCATAATGTAGTTTCAGATAAACCTAATGCATTTAATAAAATATTTAACCTATTTGTATGCAAAGTATTTGATGAAGAATATACAAGATTAGATGAAGAATTATCTTTTCAATGGATAGAAATAAGTGATAATTATGAAATATTTATTGATAGATTAAATATACTATTTAAAAAAGGAATGAATAATTATTTAAAAAAAGATATTTTTTATATATCAATTGATGAAATTGATAAGAAAAAAGAAAGTGAACTCAAAGAATATTTAAAAAAAGCTATGATTTATAAAAATCAGGAATTTTCATTTATTGATATTTTTGATAAAAAAGATTTTAAAAGAAATGCATTTATTGTCAAAGAGGTTGTGGAACTTTTACAAGGATATCAATTCAGATATACAGAAAAACATCAGTTTTTAGGAGACTTTTTTGAAAATCTTTTAAACACAGGTTTTAAACAGGAAGTAGGACAATTTTTTACTCCGAGAATATTGACAAGATTCATTGTACAATCACTTCCTATAAAAGAAATAATGGTTAATAAAATACTTGAAGATAATATATATTTTATTCCTCATATTATCGATTTTGCATGTGGAAGCGGACACTTTTTAACGGAAGTCATGGATATTATAAAAAAGGGAATTTCTGATATTTGGTATGATGTTTCAAATTGTAAATTAAAAATATTAGAAAAAATTAGTGAAACTTTGCATATTTATGATATAAATTCTGATAAATTTTCTTGGGCAAAGGATTATATATATGGAATAGAAAATGACTACAGACTTGTAAAGACAACAAAACTATCATGTTTTTTTAACGGAGACGGAGAAGCCCAAATACTTCAAACTTCTGGTATTTATCCTTTTACCCATGATGATTATAGAGGTACATTATTAGATACCACAAATAAAGAAAATGAAAAATTTGATATAGTTATTTCAAATCCTCCTTATTCTGTAAGCGGATTTAAATCTATAATGGATAGAAATTCAGATAAGGCTTTTGATTTATACAAATATATAACAGACAGTAGTAAAGAAATAGAAGTAATATTTATAGAGCGTATGAAACAATTATTAAAACCTAATGGTTATGCTGCAATAATACTTCCTGTTTCCATACTTCAAAATGACGGACTTTATGAAAAGGCAAGAACTATTATATTTGAAAATTTCTATTTAAAAGGAATTGTGAAATTAGGAGATAATGCATTTCAAGCTACAAATACTAGTACAGTTGTATTATTTTTACAAAAAAGAGAAAAATCTATTCGTTTGGAAAACAAAGAAAGTTATATAAATATGTGTAAAAATAAAAAACTTTTAATAATAGATACCGGTAAAAAAGAGGATGAAAAAAAATTTTTGGGATATAGTTTTAGTACTAGAAGAGGAAGCGAAGGAATAACAGAAGAAAGAGATAAAGAAGGTAGATATTTAGGCAGTTTATTAGATGAAAAAAATAGAGATAATATAAATAAAGCTAATTATTATATGCTTCAAGCTTTTTATAACAATTATCCTAATGTAGTTAAAGATTTAGAAAAAAATATATATGTTTTAGATTTAGAAGATTGTTTTAATTTTGAAGCTGATAATTTTTTAAATAGTATTAGTTTAACTAAAAAAAAAATCATAACAACTAAATATCCGCTAGTTAAATTATCTGATAATTCACTTAATATGGTATTATATAGTGGAAGCAGACCTAAAGGTGGAGTTAAAAAAAATAATGAAGGTGTTATATCTTTAGGTGGAGAACATATAAATGCATACACAGGAAGAATTAATTTAGATAAATTAAAATATATACCAATAGAATATGCTAAAACTATGCCTATAAATACAAAAGTTTTAGAAAATGATATTCTAATTTGCAAAGATGGAGCTTTAACTGGAAAAATAGCTTTAGCAAAAAATATAAATAATGATATGTATATAAATGAACATATATTGAAAGTAAGATTTTCAAATGAAGTAAATCAAAAATTTATATTTTATTATTTATTCATTTTTAATAATGTACTGAAAGAATTAAAAACAGGTGCTGCACAAGGAGGTTTAAATAGAGATAATTTTGGAAATTTATCAGTTCCTATACCTCCAATTGAAAAACAGAAAGAAATAGTTTCTATTATGGACGAACAGGAAAATATTATTTTAGAACAAGAAAAAATAATTAAAGAATTAAATAATAAAATAATATCATTTGATTTTTCAAAATATAAAAATAAGTCAATAAAATTAAATGAAATAATTTCTCTAGAATATGGTATATCATTACCAGAAAAAAATAGAATTTTAGGGGAATATCCTGTTTATGGTTCAAATGGAATAGTTGGATATCATAATAAATTTTTAGTAGAAGCTCCAAATATCATTATTGGAAGGAAAGGATCGGCAGGGGAAATTAATTTTGCAAATCAAAATTTTACTCCAATAGACACAACTTTTTATGTAAAACCTTTAGTACTATTAGAAATGAAATATTTATTTTATTTACTAAAAACTTTAAATTTACCTCAATATAGAACTGGTCTAGGTTCAGGTGGCATTAATAGACAATTTATATTAAATTTAGATATAAATTATATTGATGCAATTGAGAAACAAAAAGATATAGTTTCAAAATTAGAAAAATATGAACAAGAAATAGAACAAGCTCAATTAAAAATAGATAATGCTAAAATTAAGCAAAGAGAAATAATGGACGATATATTTCAAATTGATTGATTAAAATTTATTTGCAAAAACATAATCACTATATTATAATATATCATCAATATAAAAGTATAATA
>NZ_SJDU01000024.1 GCF_005518285.1 Brachyspira catarrhinii
GCTTTGCTTAACGAAATTATAGTATGCTAATTTATAGTATTTAATCATAATTAAACTATCCATTATTTATTAACTTTATGATTAAAATATAGCATGAATTAAAAAATATGTCAATAGTTTAATACAATTTTTTTTATTACATCTTGATTTACAAAATAAAATATATTATCATTTAAAATCAATAAAAATAATATTTAATTTATATAATTAATTTATAAACTTTGCGAGGATTAAATTAAATTGAAAATTAAAAAAATATTATATAATTTTTATATTAACTCTTTTATAATTATTTCAATATTATATTGCGCGATAACTCAATTTTTACTTCCATCGCTTTCGATTGACAAATTTAAAATAAGTTTGATAGATATATTATATGTTTATTTATTTTCTCTGATTTCTTTTTATCTATCAAATAAAAAATTAATAATCTCTTATCTTTTTATTATAGTTGCCGTTTTTTCATTTTTCGCAATAGAACCTTTAGGAATAACTATACTGACAAAACCGATATTTTTTACCGATATGCAAGATTTATATCCTTCGCTGATAGAAGTTTTGCCTCTTTATATGCAAATAATTACGATAGCCGCAACAATATTATATTTTTCATCGCTTTTGGCTTTCGCTTTATATTTTTTATTTAGACTAATTAAAATATTGTTAGAAAATAAGAAAAAAGGAATTATATTATTTTTTATAATTATGATTACGACTTATTTATCGTTTTTTAGACAAGTTAAAATTGATTCGATATATCCAAATTATATTGAAAGAGTAAATAAATTTGGAATAATCAATTCTATAAGTTATAGAATTTCTTTCGACAGAGAAAATAATAAAATAACCGCAAATATTGATAATGTCAAAAATTCAATCGAATTATTAAAACATGCGCAAAACAAAAGAGATATTTCCAATTTGATTATGCCTTATGATTTTGAAAGTCCGAATAAAAGAGATGTATTTATAATATTTATGGAATCTTTTTACGACTATAGCCATTTTTTAGAATTGTTTGACAACGACCCTTTTCCAAAAGAATATAGAGAATGGGCTTCAAAATCCGCAAAAGTGGGACCAAACGATGGCAACGGAAGTTTATTTGCGAGGCTTTCTGGTTTAATTGGAACTTCGCCGATTTATCCGAAAAAACAAAAAAGCCCGATAAATACGACTTTGCCCTTTTTAATGAAAGAAGCGGGATATAAAACTATAGCGCTCGAAGAATGCGGGATAACTTTTAACTTGGATAAATTATTTCCAAACATTGGATTTGAAGAGATTATATTTAATTTGGGACTCACAAACATAAAAAATTATATTAAGAATAACGATTTTGAAGAACCGTTGTTTGTTTCGGGATTTACTTTTTTGGGACATGCTGGAAGTCATATAAAAAACGATTTGAATATTTTTGAAAACAATAAAAGATTTGCAGAAAAAATAAATAGAAAAGATAGAAAAGTTTTGCTCGAAACTATTGAGAATTCCGTTCAATCTGCAATTGATATAATAGAAACAAAAAATATAATTCTTAAAAAATATCCCGATGCGATTATAATTTTTAAGCATGACCATTTATATCCTTATTTGGCGGGAATGATTCATAATTCTTCGATAGACGAAAAAATTAAAAAAGAATTTTTTGAATCTCATGCCGTAAGCCCACTTTTAATTTGGAACGGAAAAAATGGAGCTTTCAAATTGGAAGACGGATTTCCTCCCGAAAATATTCCTTTATTCATAGCGGCGAATACGGGAATAAGTTATACGAATTCCATAATTTCGCTTTTGTATAAAGATAGAGTCGAAGGTATTATAAGATTTTACAATAATTTTTATACTAACGAAAATAATAAAATCGTCAAAATAGAAGTTGGCAAAGAAAGTTTATCATATAAATATAATTACGCTCAAAGAATTGTATCGGAAGATATTTTAAGAGGCGAAAAATATTTTAACGATATAATAACTCGATAATTTTTTTAGATTAAACTATTGACATATTTTTTAAAAATGTTATAATTTTCTATAAATTAAATTAACGCTAAAGCGGGCTTTAAGCAAATAACCGAAAAAAGAATTTCGGATTTAAATAGTTTAACGGGGGAAAATTCTCATGAACGCAACGCAACGCAACGCAACGCAACGCAACGCAACGCAACGCAACGCAACCTACAATTATATCTTCTAACTAATAATTATTTAGAATTTTATTTATCGCAATTTTTTGATTTCTTTTTAATAATTTATATCATTTTAATTTGGGGGCTATTCTATGCCTCTATTTAATAAATTATTGCATTCAAAAATAAGAAATAAATTGGGAATAAAAATAAGCCAAACTTTAACAAATAAATCCGTGTCGGCTAAAGAAATAAAATATAAAAAATATATTCCTCTAAAATATGATTGCGAAGAAAAAGAAGAATTTATATGCCAAATAGAAAACGGAAGAGTTTTTGCAGATTGGGGATTTATTTTTACGGAAGACGGATTTTATATAAAAGACGTTTTGCCGCTAAATATAGTCGATAGTCCGCAAGAATTATTGGGAAGATTTATATTTTATAAATTTAGAAAAAGAAGAAAAATTAAAGGAAACATATTCGTTTTAAAATCGCAATGGCATGTTTATTACGGACATTGGATGCATGAAATATTATCTCGGATATTTTTACTTAAAGATTCGAAATTATTTGACGAGGTAGACACTATTATTTTAAGTAAACATTGTAAATCGAAATTTTATTTGGAAGGACTTAAATTATTCGGTTTAAATAAGAAGAAAATTATATTCGTTAATGACGAAGAAGAAATAATATGCGACAATTTATATTTTTCGTCTTTTCCCGGAATTTTGGTTGCAAATCCTCCAAAATGGTTATGCGATAAATATTTAAATCTTACTAAAGAACTGCTTTCAAAAAATAATTTTCATTTTTACGATAAAATTTATATAAGCCGAAAAAGAGTAAAAACGAGAAATATTTTGAACGAAGACGAACTAATAAATATTTTATCTCCGTTAGGTTATAAAGTGATTTATCCAGAGGATTATTCTTTGGAAGAGCAGTTTTGCATATTTAATAAGGCTAAAAAAATTATATCCGTATTGGGAAGCGGACTTACAAATTTAGTTTGCTGCGATAAGGAAACTTCGGTTTTAGGAATAGTGTCTTATGCAAGTTATGAAGACTGTCATCGCAATATTTGTAAAACTATAGGGATGAAATATTTTGAATATGTTGAAAATAATCCAGATAATATCGTCTATTTCAATAAAATAATTAAGGACAGAAACAGAAATAATTTTAAAATCGATTTGGATTTATTTAAAGAAAAATTAAAAGATTTTGAAAATTCTTAAATTAATTAAAGCATAATGAAGCCCCTCGTTTTTTGATTGCTTCGGATTTTCACCCTCGCAATGACAAAATGACGATAAATTTTTTCAATATTTCGCTTGACAACTAATACTAATATGTTAAAATACACTATATAAATTTATTAGTAATGACGAGTGAAAATTATGAGAATTAAATTACATTTCGAGCTTGAAAATAAAATAATACCTAAAGATTACAGGATTTTAATTTTAAGTTTTATAAAAAATTCTTTGGGAAAAAATTTTGAAAAAAGTTATAAAGAAATTTATGAAAGCAAACCAATAATGAAATTTTTTACTTTTTCCGTTTATCTTCCAAAACCAAAAATTGAAAAAGATAAAATAGAACTTGATAAAAATTATTTCAATGCGGTTTTTTCTATTTACGACAATAAAAGGTTTATCGAATTTTATAATTCTTTTAATTCGATGATTATAAAAAATAACGAAGAAAATGAAGAACATTCCTATCCGCTTAAAGATAATAAAATGATATTGAAAAATATAACTATGTTAAATGAAAAAATTATTACTTCAAATAGAGCGATTATAAAATTTTTAAGCCCGCTCGTTGTGAGAAAGCATGAGGAAATAACGATTAACGAAAAACGAAAAGGCAAAGATATTTATTTGGATTTTAACGACAGCGATTTTAACGAACAACTTAATTATTCCGTTACAAGATTGATTAAAGATTTGAAATTAGACGGCGTTAATTCAAATATAAAATTAGAGCCTTGCAAGTCCGCGAGAAAAACGGTTGTCGATTTCAAAGATGTTTCAATACATTCCTCAATAGGCGAATATATTATTTCGGGCGAGAGCGCACTTTTGAATATTTTATATAAAACGGGAATCGGCGGCAGACGAGGCGAAGGATTTGGAATGTTCGATGTAATTAAAGAATTAAAAAGCGAGGGAATTTAATTTTATGGCAAGCAAAAAATCTATTAAAGAAAATAAAAAGTCCATTGATAAGGATAACGGATATTTTAAAGTAAGCCTTGATACTTTTCTTTATAACGCGGGAATTGTCGGGTTTATTCAAGTTTTAAAAGAGAAAGAGTCTGGAGCGGAAGAAGGAAAAAATAAAGATTATTATATCGAAAGGCAAGATTTATTTATTAAAAAAGAATTTCTTAAAAATTCTAATTTAGCTCAAGCATATATTGATGCAATTTGTTATAAATTTAAAAATGATACTTTTTTTGAAAATATTAAAGATGAAAAATCATTTAAAAAAGAAATTGAAAATATTTGCAAGCAAGTTGAAAAAGGAGGAAAATATAAACAGGCAATAAAGAAAATAGGATTATCAAAAAAATATGATTATGAAACGGAATTAATTAAATTATCTTATGACGACAGAATCGAGAAAGCAAAAATAATGTTAAATGATATAAAAAAGAATAAAAAATTAAATTCTATATTAAACTTTTATAGCGTTTATGGTAAAATAATGGCTTTTTGGAAACAATTGGCATTTATGGATTCTGCCAATACTTCGGATTATGAATTGACTTTTATTATAGAAAAGTATTTTACAAATTCTATAAAGAAAATTGCATTGGATAAAAGCAAAAAAGAAATTGAAGATTACTGTTTTATGTGTTCAAATCCGATATATGACGATTATGTTTACGAATCTTTAGGACAAAAGAAAAAAGAAAATTCAAATAATGAAAAAGAATTGAAAACAAAGCCTTATAGCACTTCATTTATCAACGGACTAGCTCAAGACCTTGAAGGGAAGAGTTCTCAATTTTGGAATCATAATCCAGATGTTCGTATATGCCCTTTATGCGCTTTTATTTATGCATGCGTTCCTATTGGATTTATTGATACAAAAAATTTTTTCGTATTTATTAATAAAAACGATAGTATAAATTTTTTAATAGACGAAAATAAAAATTATGAAGATAAATTACTAAATCTTAATAAATATAACATAAATTATTTTAACGCTTATATTCAAAATAAAATAGAGAAAAATGAGAAAGAAATAGAAGGTATAGAATTCGTAATATGCGAGAGAAAAAATAAAAAAGATAATAAATATAGATATGTAATAAAAAATATTGATAAAAATGTTTTGCATATTCTTAAAGCCTCTGAAGTATATTTAAGCGAATTATATTATAACAATATAAAATGCTCGTTTGATAATAAAACTTCATTGGACGCTTTTAACGAATGCATAGAAAATATTTTTAGAAATGTTAATCAATATAATTTATTGTATAAAATGTATATGGCAAAATATCCCGATAAAATAAAATTTGATGATATAATAAAAGCGTTATATTTTATTTTACAGATACAAATAATAAAAAATTCAATATTTACAAAAGGAGATAAAAATATGAATGATATGATTCAAAAAGGCGAAGAGGCATGCAAACAAGGGTTTATATTGAGAAGGTATATAGCCGAAAGTATAGACGAAAAAGTTTATTCGCAAGAAGTTACGGATAAAATAAAGGGAATGAGTTTTAAACTCGTTAACTCCGTTCAGACTTGCAATTTTAATCTTTTTAGAGATATTTTATTTCATACATATATAGCGTTAGGTAAAAATATACCTAATATAATTATGGATATGAGAGAAAGTAAAGATATTTTTAAAGATTTAGGATATTCTTATTTAGCTGGTTTTAACGGGGCATATAGGAAAGAAGATAACGATAATAATTTAAATAATAACGATAAAGAATAAATAAAACAAAGGAGAATAATCATGGAAAATAAAGGATTAACATTAAGTATCATTTTTGAAGCGGACAGCGCAAACTATGGCGAGGGCTATGGAAATGTATCGGCGTTAAAGAGAATAAGCAGAGCGGATGGTAATTCGTATAGCTATATATCAAGGCAGGCTTTAATATTTAGCTTAAAGAATAATTTAGGTTGGCTTGATACAGAAACAGCCGCTCAAGGTAAGGTGGCTCAATATACATGGGATAGTAATATAAAAGAATCACCTGAAATAGATTTATTTGGTTATATGAAAACTAAAAGTAAAGATAACACTAAAAGTAAAAATAAAGACGAAAATGAAACTGAAGATAAAAGTAAAAAAGGAGAAAATAAAATAAGAGCGGCGGTTGTAAGATTTAGCAATGCAATATCTTTAGAAAATTATAGCGGAGATATGGAATTTGGAACTAATTTGTCTTTAGCGAATAGAACTAAAGATAAAAAAGGATTACTTCCGTATAATGCCGAAATACATAAATCATATTACACATATACCGTAACGGTTGATTTAGATTTGGTAGGAGTTGATAAAAATGATAATATAGATTTACAAAAAGATAATATAGAAGAATGCAAAAATAGAATAACAAAATTATTGGAAGGAATAGAATTTTTGCATAGAGAAATAAAAGCGGACACAAAAAATATGAATCCGATTTTTGCGATAGGCGGAATTTATAATATAAAAAATCCTTTCTTTGCAAATAGATTAGAATTAATTGAATATAAAAAATTAAATGTTTCTTTAATAAAGGAAATATTAGATTCAATTAATAGTAAAAATATGGGAAAAACTTATATTGGCTGTTTATTAGAAAAATTTTCTAACGGAGAGGAAATAAAAAGCGAGTTAAAATCTGAAAGTATAGTTAACTTTTTTAATAAATTAAGAGAAGAGGTTAATAATTATTATGCAAGCAATTAAAATAAAATGCTGTCAAAATATGGTTAATTATAAAAGGCAAGGGTTTAATGAAATATGGCAGTCATACCCTTTGCCTCCATATTCTTCCATTATTGGAATGATACATAAAGCATGCGGTTTTACGGAATATAAAGAAATGTATATTAGCGTTCAAGGAAAGAGCATTAATTCCCATTATGGATTATTTACAAAATATAGTTTTAATAAGAAAGAAAGCAGTTTGAAAAGTCCGTCTTTTAGAGGAGTTGGAAGCGTGGAGCTTTTGATAGATTTATCTCTTATAATTCATGTATACACGAAAGATACGAAACTTTTAAAAGAAATATGCGATAAATTAAATAATCCAAAAATCTATCCGTCTTTGGGGCGACATGAAGATATTTTAATTATAAATTCTGTAGAATTAATTGATATTGTTGAAGCTCCGAGAAAAATCGAATTAAGAAATAGCGCTTATATACCCGTAATATACCTTAATGAAGAAGATGATATATTGGAATCTGGAACAAGATATTTGATTAATAAAAAATTCTATATAGACGAAAAAAATGGAATTAAAATTAGAAAGTGGGAAAAAGAAAACGGCAAAATAAATGTTAAATATATGAGACCGAGTGAAAGTCGTATTAAATTTAATAAAGGAGTTTTTGTGGAAAAAGGAACGGGCGAAGACGAAGGTTTAGGAGTTTTTTTAGATGATAAAATATATTGCTAAATCTAACAAGAGTAAAACACATACCGAAACTATAGAAGAACATACAAATAAGCTTTTAAAATTATTTGACGATTTCAAAAAAATAGAAAAATATTCAAATAAATTTAAAAATAAGAATGATAACGATAAAGAATTAAATTTAATTGAAACGGCATGCAAATTACATGATTTAGGAAAAATGAATTATAAATTCCAAGAATATATACAAAAAGATTTTCCGATTAATAAAAAATTAAACGATTTATATAACGAATTAAATATAAGAGACATACCGCATGGCATATTGAGTTGTTGTTTTATAGATGTTGATAATTTACAAAAAGAATTTGGATTTGACGATAAAGATATAAAAGTTTTGGCTACGGCAATATTTAATCATCATAACAGAGAGTTATTAGATAATAATAAACATAGAATAGAATTCAAGAGATTAAATAAAATAGTCAATGAAGATTTAAAATATAATGTGAAAAAGTATAATGAAATATATAATAAAAATCTATATTGCGAAATTGACGGCATAGAAGAGAATATGATAAAAAATAATGATTGTAAAATAAAAAATCATTATGAATTCTGGTTAAAATTCATAGTCATAAAAGGAATGCTGAATAAAATAGACTATGCCGCAAGCGCTTATGTTTATAATAAAGATAAAAAGAAATATGAATTTGGAATTAATAAAGACGACTTTGAAATGACGGCGGATAATTCATGCGAAAAAGTTAAAACCAAATTTGAAAAAAATAAATACAGATTAAACGATTGCCAAGAATTCATGTTAAAAAATAATGACAAAAATATAATAGTCGTTGCTTCCACTGGAATTGGAAAAACTGAAGGAGCTTTACTTTGGGCGGGAAATTCAAAAACTTTTTATACGCTTCCGATTAAAGTGTCGATTAACGCGATTTACGAAAGAATAAAAACTCAAGAATATTACGATAAAGAAAAAATTACTCTTCTTCATTCGGATGCAATAAGCGAGATTATGAAAGAGGATGCAGATTTTGAAGACGCTATGGAAAAATACGGAAAAAGTAAAAAATTATCTTATCCTCTTACGGTATGCACTATTGACCAACTTTTCTATTTTGTTTTTAAATCGCTCGGAACTGAAATATTTCCAGCGACTTTGAAATATAGCAAAATAATAATAGACGAAATTCAATCTTATACGCCAGAAATAACCGCTTTCATTTTATACGGCTTAAAAGTTATAAACGATTTGGGCGGACAATTTTGCATAATGACGGCGACTCTTCCGCCCATAATAATAGAATTAATGGAAAGAGAAAATATACAATTTGAAACTCCAAAAATTTTTATAAAGAAAGACGAAAGCGGAAACAGTATAAAAAGACATTTCATAAAATTTATCGAATTTGAAAACGAAGAAGAAAAAGATTTTAATTATAATGAAATTTTAGAAAAAGCTAAAAGTAAAAAAGTTCTTATAATTTGCAATATCGTTAAACGAGCGCAGGAAGTTTATTTAAAACTTAAAGATATTAAAGAAAATATTGAAATTAATTTGCTCCATTCAAGATTTATTTTTAAAGAAAGAAAAGAAAAAGAAGATAAAATACAAAAATTTGCTTCTACGAATGAAAAAGATAGAAATAATGACGCTGGAATATGGATTTCGACTCAAATAGTAGAGGCAAGTTTGGATATAGATTTTGATGTTTTATATACCGATATGTGTTCCGCGGACAGTTTGCTTCAGAGAATGGGAAGATGCTATAGAAACAGAATTTATGAAGAAGGCAAACCTAATATTTTTATTTACGATACTAAAGTCGGAGTAGGAGAAAATAAAAATAGTGTTTATAATTCGGAGTTATATGATAGAGCAGTTAAATTTATAAAAAAATACGATAACGATATTTTTACCGAAGAGCAGAAATTAGAATATATTAATAAAGTTTATAATACTAAAGAATTGGAAAAAGAAAAAAGTAAGTATTTACAAAGAATAAACGAAAATTACGAAGCGCTTAAAAAACTTCCTCCCGCTTTTATAGAAAAATCGGACGTTGCGGATTTGTTTAGAGCGATTGATAGCGTAACGGTAATGCCTGAAAAAATATATTTATCTATAAAAGATAATATTATAAACGAATATTTTGAAATAAAAAATAAAGAAAAGAAAACTAAAGACGATTTGAAAAATTTAATAAATAAGAAAAATGAAATATTAGGATTTACGACTTCAGTTCGTTTATATAAAAGCCATCAATCAAACACTGGAATTAATCCAATAGAATTAGGAAAAAATAAATTTGAAAAAATATCTATAGTCGATTTGGAATATGACAAAGAATTAGGATTATTGGAAGGCAATGCAAATATAATTTTAAGCGACTGACTATGATTAACGATGCCAAAGAATTAAAATATGTATCGGGGACTATTTATTCCTATAGTTTTTTATGCGATAGAAAAGTTTGGCTTTCTTATCATAATTTGTCTATGGAACAAGAAAGCGAATTGGTGGAAATTGGAAAGTTTATTGACGAAACTACTTATAAAAACGAAAGACATAATTTTTTAATCGACAATACCGTTAATATAGATTTTCTCAAAAAGAATATTGTGCATGAAATTAAAAAATCGAATAAACAAAAACAAATGGCAATAAATCAAATTAAATATTATCTTTTTATTTTGAAAAATCATGGTTTTGAAGATATTAAAGGAGAGTTAAATATTCCGAAATCAAAATATACCGAAGAAGTTATTTTAACCGAAGAGGATATGGAAAATATAAAAAGCAATCTTGAAAGAATTGATAAAATATTGAAGAGTAAAAATATTCCCGAGCCAATAAACGAAAAAAGTTGTTTCAAATGCGCTTATTACGAGCTTTGTTATATATGAGGATTTATGCGTCAGTCTTATTATTTATTTTCAAGCGGAGAGCTAAAGAGAAAAGACAATACTTTGCAATTTGTCAAATCTACGGGAGAGAAAAGAAATCTTCCGATAGAAGTCATATACGATATTTATGCTTTCGGAGAGATAACGATTAATACGAAATTGATTAATTTTTTATCTCAAACGGGAATATGCGTTCACTTTTTTAATTATTACGAATTCTACGCTGGAAGCTTTTATCCGAGAGAAAAATTAGTTTCGGGAGATTTGCTCGTTCAACAAGTTTCTTTTTATAGCGATTATCAAAAAAGAATTTCGCTCGCTAAAAAATTCGTTTACGGAGCGACTGAAAATATTTTAAGGAATTTGAGATATTATAATATTAGAGGACGAGATTTAAACGAAGAAATTGAATCGATAACAAAATTGGAAGAAAGTTTGGAAAGTTATAATAAAATTGACGAAATAATGGGAATCGAAGGAAATGTTCACAGAATATATTACAGAAGCTGGAATAAAATTATAAATCAAGAAATAGATTTTGAAAAAAGAGTAAAGCGTCCTCCCGATAATATGATTAATTCGCTTATAAGTTTTTTAAATTCGGTTCTTTATTCAAAAGTTCTTTCGGAAATATACAGAACGCAATTAAATCCCACGATAAGTTATTTGCATGAGCCTTCCGTTAAAAGATTTTCATTGTCGCTCGATGTAGCCGAAATTTTTAAGCCTTTGATAGTCGATAGATTGATATTTTATTTTCTTAATAAAAATGTAATATCGGAAAACGATTTTGATAAAGAAAGCAATTTTTTAAGACTTAAAGAAAATATTCTTCAAAAAATTATGGAAGAAGTCGATAAAAGACTTTCGACTACGATAAAACATAGAACATTAAACAGAGATGTCTCTTATAAACATTTAATGAGACTCGAACTTTATAAAATAATAAAACATTTACTAGGCGAAAAAGAATATTCTCCGTTTAAAATATGGTGGTAGAAATGTATATAATTTTAATGTATGATATAGAAGTAAACGATGAAGATAATCCTTATGTATTGAAAAAAGTTTTTAATATTTGCAAAAGGTATCTTAATCATATACAAAAATCGGTATTCGAGGGCGAGGTTTCCGAAGCCCAATACCTCAAATTAAAAAAAGAGCTCTTTGACATATTAAGAGAAAATAAAGATTCTTGCATAGTTTTCAAAAGCAGAAACGAAAAGTGGCTTGAAAAAGAGTTTTTGGTAAAAGAAGATATTGACAAAACTTCAAATTTTATATAAAATACGAGTATGTCGATATATAATGAATAATATTTTACGGCTTATCGACAGACAAGTTTTTTGAAATAGGTTCGTATTTTGTAATGTTATATATTTTTTATATCGACTTACTCCAAATTTAATATGTAAAAGATTTTGTCTTTTCATATTTCATGCCGAAAAAACGGATAATAAATCTAACCATAGTGGAATGTAAATTCAATTTTTATATAGCCACTTTCGGATACGCTCTCCATAATAAATCTAACCATAGTGGAATGTAAATCTCGAGACAGTTTTTTCAGAATATAGTTTTAACGATAATAATAAATCTAACCATAGTGGAATGTAAATGATTTTGCTTCAAATCCTTTCACGAGCTGCAGAATAATAATAAATCTAACCATAGTGGAATGTAAATCACTACTAATAAAACCGCATGATATATTTTAAACGCATAATAAATCTAACCATAGTGGAATGTAAATAGCAAGAGCGAGATAGAAAAAATTATCGAAAATATAATAATAAATCTAACCATAGTGGAATGTAAATCTTTTTGTGTTAAATAGCTTTCTATCATGTTAGATATAATAAATCTAACCATAGTGGAATGTAAATTAAAAATTGACTTCTTTCTAAACTATCGTCAACTACATAATAAATCTAACCATAGTGGAATGTAAATAAAGGAGGAAGTGAGTTTGACTATATGATAGTCCAAAATAATAAATCTAACCATAGTGGAATGTAAATTATCAAATTTTAACAACTCCTCAAGATTCAAATGATAATAATAAATCTAACCATAGTGGAATGTAAATTTCGTAAAATGGAGTCGAGGATTAGGCAAGGACTGGATAATAAATCT
>NZ_SJDU01000240.1 GCF_005518285.1 Brachyspira catarrhinii
ATTGTTTTTCCTTATATTAAAATCTAAAAAAATCAGGCTTGGATATAAAATTTATCAGCGAAAACACGGGATTAAGTATAGAAGAAGTCGAAAAATTATAAAGCTTAGACTTTTAATATAAGGAAAAACAATGCCAAAAGTTTCAGTAATTCTTCCAATATACAATGTTGAAAAATATTTAAGAAAATGTTTGGATAGCGTTATAAATCAAACTTTGAAAGATATAGAGATAATATGCGTAAACGATTGTTCTACGGACGGATGCGAAAATATAATTTCAGAATATGCAAAGAAAGACGGCAGAATAAAAATTATAAACAATGAAAAAAATTTTGGAATCGGTTTTTCTCGCAATATCGGAATAAGCGAAAGCTCGGGCGAATACATTTCTTTTATAGACTCGGACGATTATATTGAAAAAGATTATATAGAAATTTTATATAATACGGCGATTAAAAACGAAGCCGATATAGTTTTTACGAATAATATAAATATAGTTAGAGATAAAATAATAAAGCCTTATTATCATAACAGAATAAATATTTGGAAAAAGAAATTTAAAAAAAACGAAATTTGGCGGGAAGGAATAAGCGATTTCAATGTCGACACTCCCCAAAAAGAAAATACTCCAGAATATCCGCTCGTTATAGTATGGAATAAAATATTTAAAAAAAATTTTATTAAAAAAAATAATCTAGAGTTTCAAAATTATATCGTTTCGGAAGATACGGAATTTTTTTATAAATATCTTTTATATTCTCCGAAAAAATTTTATAATAACGATGCGAAATATTATTATGTTCAAAGAAAAACTTCTTTAGTTCATTCTATAGAAAAAGACAATCGAACGGTATCGGACGCTTTATCGGTATTCAAAAATATATACACGATTTATAAAGAAAAAAAAATGGAATTATTGAAAGACGCAAATTATTATAATTTCAATTCTTTTCTTTTTATATTTAATAATTATAACGCGGATAACAAAAACGAATTTTATAAAAAATGCCATGATTTAATGAAAGAGTTAAATGTCGAAATAGACAAAGATAAACATCCTTTCGAGGCTTATTCCTGCCAAATAATGAAAACGAACGAAGATTATAATATTTATTTGGAAAAAGTCGAAAGAATAAAGAAAAAAGTTTTCTCTGTCGCTTGGTGGATTCCTTCTATAACTTTGAGGGAAAAATATAAGAAATATAATTTGAATAAAATTGCCAAAAAGAAGTTTGACGAAGAGATTAATTAATTGTCTTTACGATTTTATTCTCGCTATGAATATATTTTCTATTTTTTCCGTTTTTTCTATTATTTCGATTATTTTATTTATATTAGTTTCTTTTAATATAAACATAAAATTATTGTTTTTTTCTTCCGACTCTTCTACGATAATTTTATTTTCCAAAAAAGATTTATTAAATGTTTCAAAATTATTATTAGAAGAAGAAAATCTTATATAAAAAGTTTCGTTTTTCTCTTTGAAATCTTTAATTTTTATATCGTTATTTTTTTGAGCAAATCCCAATATTGGAATTCTTAAGTTATCAGTTATAAGATTGTTTCTTGCAAGAGTTATCGCATCGGAAACTATCGCGCTGCTTGTCGGACGCCCGCCCGCTCCCGCTCCGTAAAAAACATTCTCTCCCGACCTGTCGCCCACAACGGTAATCGCGTTAAAAGCGTAATCGACTTTTGAAAGCATATTGTCTTCTTTAAGCATAGTTGGAATAACGAATATAAAAACATTGTTATTTTTGTCAATGCTCGCTTCGGCTATCAATTTTATCGTGTAGCCAGCTTCTGTCGCAAAGATTATATCCGAAAGCTCTATATTTCTTATTCCTCTTATAAATATTTTATTCATATCCATAATATTTGAAAAAGCTATCGATGACAATATGCATAATTTATGAGCCGTGTCTATTCCGTCTATATCGAATGTCGGGTCCGCTTCGGCGTATCCTTTATCTTGAGCGTCTTTAAGAACTACTCCAAAGTCCAAATTATTTTTAGTCATATTCGTTAAAATAAAATTGCAAGTTCCGTTCAATATTCCGTAAACAGATTCTATTTTATCCGAAACCAAACTTTCTTTAAGCGCTTTTATTATTGGGACAGCTCCCGCAACCGAAGCCTCGAAAACTATATCCGTTTTTCTATTCTCCACAATTTCCGCAAAAGAATTGGCAAGCAAAGCCTTATTTGCAGTCACAATACATTTTTTCGCTTCCATTATTAATGTTTTTGCCGTATCCATTCCTCCCAAAACTTCGATTATTATGTCGATTTCTTTGTCGTTTAATATATCGTTTAAATCTTTTGTCTTTATTTCTATTAAATCAAGATATTTGTCGTTTTTTACTTTGTCGATATTTCTGCTGAAAACGGTTTTGATTTTTAATTTTATTCCCGTTCTCTTTTCTATTATTTCGTTATTTTCAATAATAGTTTTTACAGTATCTTTTCCGACATGTCCGTAGCCAGCGATTGCTATTTTGAATTCTTTTTTTTTATTCATTAATTATATTCCTATTTTTATAAAACCGCGTTCTTCAAAATATTTTTCTTTTTCATCGTATAAAACCACAGTTTCATCGCTTATGGAATCTTTAGCCGAACGAACGAAGAATTCCAATCTGTTAATCGTATTCACTTCGCTTGCTCCAGCGTCCATATCCAAATATAGAAGATTCAAATCGGGATATCTCGTTTTTAATCTCGTTTCGATTCCTCTCGCTATAATATGGTTTGCAATGCAACCGAATGGCTGTAAGCAAAGGACATTATTAACGCCTTCTTCGGCAAATGTGGCTATTTCGCCGGGCAAAAGCCAAGCCTCGCCGAATTGATTCGTCAAAGAAATAATTTTTGAAGCGTTTTCCGCTATATGTCTTATATGATGCGCGGGACGAAAACCTTTAAATTTCGACATTATTTGATTTACCGCGTCAATTCTCGCGTCAATAATTTTTTCGGAAAGTTTAGAGCCGTAATAACCCAAAAACGAAACTTCTCTCGCATGTTTTTCTTTATTTACTTGTTCGCTTATAACTTTTTGAACGAAGAAATCGAATACTGGAGGAACTATAACTTCCACTCCTTTAGCCATAAGCCAATCGCAAACATCTCCGTTGGCAAAATTATTGTATTTAACATATATCTCGCCGACAAGTCCCGCTTTAGGCAAATATAAATCTTTAGTTTCAATAGCGTTAAACTCCGCGACAGCCTGTTTCAATAATTTATCCGTATCTTTAAGAGAAAAATCTTTCGGATGCAAGACGATATATTTATTTGCAAGAGCCAAAGCCTCGCCTTTTTTCGCCTCTCTAACCGCCGTGTAATAATACATTGTAGAGATTGCGTCCGCATAAGGCATAGCTACAATTCCCTCTTTCATCATATCCATTTTTGAAAGCTCGAACCCAGGCTGGTCGTTTATAACCGTCAAACCAACCGTTACGACAGGAACATCTGGATAACCCGCGTTTATTAGTCCTCTTTTGATTAAAGAAGCGTAATTACTCGCTCGGCATTGTCCTCCCGTTTGAGATATTCCCGCAGCGATTTTGTCTGTGTCGTATTTTCCGCTTTGAACCGCCCTTATTATAATTATTTTT
>NZ_SJDU01000241.1 GCF_005518285.1 Brachyspira catarrhinii
AAAGAATGAAATAAGAAAAAACGACACGATGAAGTCAAGCGGTTATAACGATGTCGATGTGGTTATAACGACAAGAGAATTTGCAAGGATGATAAAACATTACGGAATCGATTTGGCGGGAATACAAGAAGAAGAAGCGGACAATATACTTGGAGAATACAGCGGAGCGGGAACTATATTCGGAGCAACGGGCGGAGTTATGGAAGCGGCTTTAAGAACGGCTTATAATATTATATCGGGAACTAATCTTGAAAATGTGGAATTTAACGATGTTCGAGGTTTGGAAAATGTTAAAAAAGCCACCGTAAAGATTTTGGATAACGATGTAAAAATAGCCGTAGTGAACGGACTTCATAATGTGGACCCAGTTATGCAAGAGATAAGAGCTGCGAAAGAAAAAGGCGAAAACCCTCCTTATAATTTTGTCGAAGTTATGGCATGTCCCGGCGGATGCGTGGGAGGAGGCGGACAACCTTACGGAACGACAAACGAAGTAAGAGTCGACAGAGCTAAAGGTTTATACACGGAAGACAAAAAAACGGTTAAACATAGATGTTCTCATGACAACGAGCATATAAAAATACTTTATAAAGATTTCTTGGGAGAACCTTTGGGAGAAAAACCGCATCATTATTTGCATACCGAATATAAAAAGGCGGATAAGTATAAAAAATAAAAAATATTTGTAAAAATAAAAACGAGGAAGATTATATTAATATAAATCTCCTCGTTTTATTTTTTATTCGGATTGATTTTAGTTAATCAATTAAATTTAGGCTTTTGCAAGAGTTTTGCCTAACTCAACGCATTGATTAAGCCCGTTATCATCGGGAGTAAGATTAACGATTAAACCATCCTTAACCAAAGAAGCTCCCGCCGAAGAAACATCTTCCTGCCAAATTCTCATCCATTCTCCGTCTCCCCAATCGTAAGAACCGAATAAAGCTACTTTTTTGCCCGAAAGTTTGCTTTTAATGGAATCGTAAAAAGGCTGGAATTCCGATTCTTCCAAATTTTCCGAACCCATTGCAGGACATCCTAAAGCAAGTTTTGAATAATCGTCAATATTCCCAGAAAAACTTGAAACCAAAAATAATTCTACGCTCGCTCCAGCATTTTCAATCCCTTTTTGCACGCTTTTAGCCATAGCTTCGGTATTACCCGTGCCGCTCCAATAAATTATCGCAATTTTATCGCTCATTTTTTATCCTCCATAAGATATTTTTTATTTAATTTATTTTTTAGTTAATATTATTTGAATAATTGCTATAGCTTTCTATTATCTCTAAAATATTTTTTCCTTCCAAAAAAGTATTTGTGTAGAATAATCTGCATCGATTGTAGCTTTCGAAAGTTTTTATAGCGTCATTTTTATTATGATAAACTTTCCAATAACCAGAATATAAACAGTTTTTGCCGTAATTATTTATAAAACCGCAAATATCAATTAAAGGATAGCCCAAAAATATTCCTATTTCATGCGGAAAATTTTTACAATTTTTCATTCTCTCGCTTAAAATTTGAATATTCTTATAAATATTATGCGAATTATATCCGCAGTCGCATAAAAACTTTGAAACCTCTTCGCTTTCGATATAGTTTTTTAATTTTTCTTTATTATAAACATACACTATAACTTTGGAATCGTAATCTTTCAAAACGAATAAATTGATTCCTATTTTTCCGAGCAGTTTATTATAAAAAACTATTTTCTCGCATAATTCTTTTTTAGAATTATAATGATATGTAAAGATATTGGCTATTTTTATTCCCGCCAAAGTCGGCGCCGAATGATTTATAAGCAATTCGTCAAACATATTAACCTCTTTTTGTTAGTTAATTCTAACATATATTGTTAAAAATGTCAATACTTTTGTTAAAATAGTCTAACTTTTATTTTGTAAAATTGTAATAAATTAATTAAATTTTTGATTAAATTTTTTATATAAAATATTCGATAATATATAACATAAGTATATTTATAAATCTGGAGGCTTAATTATGGAAATTTCAATTAATTCAATTCATTCCAATACGATGTTTCCTTTAAGCAGACATGTATATAGCGCGGGACTTAATGTTTACAATTCTTCTCAATCTGCGGGAAAAATCGCAAGCATGGTTTCGGCACAAGGCTCTTCCGTTTCGGTAAATTATAATATTGGTGGAAAGTTGAATGTTTATGCTTGACTAAAATGGTTTTATTAATCAAGCATAAATAATATAAAATTTTATATTTATTTTTTGTCAATTAAAATTCAATTATTAGTTTTTTATTTAATTAAATTAATGTCATTGCTAGGCTCTGCCGAAGCAACCCATACTGAATAGATTACTTCGTTCGTTTCACTCACTCGTAATGACAATGCATTTCTGTCATTGCGAGCGGTTGCCAACGGCACACAGCGTGAGCGAAGCAATCCAAATTAATTTCCCTCAATTATATCAATCTCTTCTTCCGTTAAACCATACAACCCATTTAATATGTTCTTTTTTGTTGCCAAAAAAGAACCACACTTACAGTGGGCAGTCGCCAAAAAGCACTTCTTTTTTTATCAAAAAAGAAGCAAAAATATAACTCCGTTTAGACTTTGTAATCCCGTAATTTATTTGATATATTTATTTTTAAATCTTACTATTTTTAGCAACGGGAGTTTTACTCCCTTTTTTTTCTGAATAATTAACTTCATTTATATTTTTTGTCATTGCGAGCCGAAAGCGTGGCAATCCAAACTAAACGAAGAAATTTATTAATTTATTCATTTATATTCTTTTAATCTATTTTTATAATCCTTTCTTATATCATTAAGAATATCAAAAATAGATTTAAAATTTTGAAAATATTTTTTATTTCTTTCATTTAAAAAACTATCTCTTTTTGTATTATATCTTAATCTTTTTATATATTTAGAAAATTCATTTTTACTTAAACCGTTATTATTTTCGTCTATTTTATAAATTATATCTTTTTTATATTTTTCTTGGCATAATAACAACTTCTTATCTTTTATTTCTTTATTTAGTATTTTGTTCGGAAAATAATATTCTATAGATAAATATTCCTTATATTCTAATTTTGGTAAAACAAAATAATATATATTAGGTTTAAAAAATACAAATTTACTATTTTCATTTTTAAGATTTTTATTAAACTCTTCTATTACATTTATTCTATCTCTATCAAAAATAACTATAACGGGATATTGAGGATTTTTTATTTTAGACTTTTCTAATAAATATTTATATTGTTTTATATTATTTTTTTCTTTAAATTCTTTTACAAAATTCATTAAAGTTTGGTCGCCTGTATTATTAATATTATTACTATCATGTTTAGTATAAGGTATATTTGTTATTATTTGAAAATTTAATTTGTTATATTCTTCTTTAAAATGGCTAAATGCCGAATTCAAATATACTTTATCCGTTTTGCCTTCCGTTATAATTGTTATTTTTTGATTATTAATAATTTTATCAAAATAAAAGAACATATCCTTCATTTTTTTAGCTATATCTTTCTTATTATTTTCAAAATTCATTTTTCTTATTTGATATATAAAAGCAATTCTTCCTTCGATACAATTCCTCATTGATTGATAAT
>NZ_SJDU01000242.1 GCF_005518285.1 Brachyspira catarrhinii
TCGGTATCCACCAAGCAAGAGAGTTAATTAATTCTTTTAAAATATTAACAGTTTTAATATTACTAATTTCGCTATCTTCTATTTTGTGATATATTTTTTGTAATAAAACTTTATTAATTACGGAATAATTTATAATATCATTTTTGCATTTATTATTAGTTATTATAAAAATTCTTTGATACTCCTCTTCCTTCATAAAAATATTATCGAAATATTTAAATCGTTCCAAGAATTCACATGTATATCCCAACTCATGCCATATTTTAAAAAAATCTTCTATACTTAAAGCATTTACACAAATATCTGAACGGTTTTCTGTATCTTCTATAAAATGATAACTTCCTATTAATATATCTGTATTTTTGCTAATATTTTTTATAAATTGTTTTAAATCATAAATATATTCAAATATGCCAGAACAAAATACTACATCGACTTTTTTATTGTAGAACTCGCCTTTATTAAAATCCACAATTATTGTGCTGTCAACATGTTTATATATGTCGCATGGTATATATTCTATATCGCTTGGAATTTTTCTCCTTAAAGTTTGATGTCCCGCTCCTAAATCCATAATACTATTTACTTTATTCCAATTTATCAAACTTATCATACTATCTATTCTATACTCGAATGATTTTAAATATTCAAAATCTATTTTCCATGTATTTTCATTCATAATTATAAAACCTCATTTATTAAATTTACATTTATATAATAAAATAACTTAACAAATATTTAAAGTTCAATTACTATTTGAATCATTATAGTTTTTTCTATAATATTCCTTTCCTCGCATAGCCGCATCGTAAATAGAATAATCGACTTCGTATATAATTCCGCTTTCTGGCTTTGCGTATATTTTATTATCAATATCATAAGCCAACTGATAAGTAATTTTGGTATTGTCTTGCATATACAAATTAATAACGGCATCTGGAATTCTAAAAAGTCTCTCTATTCTACGAGGAACTTCGTAAACGAAAGCCGAAGCCTTGATTAAAGATAAAGTTGAAAAATCGTTATAAGCCTTTTCCAAATCCGTTTCTCCATCTAAATTTTCCACAATCCAATTCGTTCTGCTCGCTTTCCTTATAATATTCGTATAATCGCCCGC
Source organism: Brachyspira catarrhinii (assembly GCF_005518285.1). Taxonomy (GTDB): domain Bacteria; phylum Spirochaetota; class Brachyspiria; order Brachyspirales; family Brachyspiraceae; genus Brachyspira; species Brachyspira catarrhinii. Next base: position 1,118 of record NZ_SJDU01000242.1, read on the forward strand.
CGTAATTTCAACTATTCTAACCGAATCCAAAGATACGGGAGCGTTAAATATTTCTTTATCGCGCAACATATCGATATTTTTCTTTAAAGCGTCAATATAAATCGATTCCACGCTAAAATATTCATCGTTATATTTGACATAATACCGCTCTTCGTCAGCCGTTCTATTTCCGACAAAAATTTTATATTCTTTATTTCCTTCCCAAACCGTAAATTCGTTTGTAGGATTTTCCAAACCGAAAGATTCTACTTCCGATAAATTAGTTATTATCATATCTATATTTAAAGTATTGAAATTTTTAACATTTGCAAAAGCTTCAAGTTGGTCAACTTTATAATCGCTCGCGTTTAACGGAGAGATTATTTTCCAAATATCGTTTATTTTTTCGACTATTATCGGTTCGCTTTCAAATATTAGTTCGTATTTATTAACATTGGTTTCGTTTAATTCAAATATTTGCACTCTCGGTTTATTAGCGGCAATTTCTGCGCTTCTTTTTTTAGTAATATAAAAAGCGGCAAAACTTATAATAAGCAAAATTATTACGAGGATTAGCAATTTAGTAAGATTTTTATTCATAAAATCAATTCCAATTTTTATTTTCTGTTTTCAAGAGCGATATTCGACAAATATAAAAATACCGTAGTTATCGATAAGAAATAAATAATATCTCTCAAATCCAAAACTCCTCTCGCAATGCTATTGAAATGATAATCTCCGCTTATAAAATCCATAATATTAGTAAGCGAAGGAAAGAGTAAAGATATTAATTTTAAAAATACATTCAAAAATATCATTATCGCAAGAGCGACTATCAAAGCTATTATTTGGTTTTTAGTTATCGAAGATGCAAATATTCCAATCGAACATAGCGCCGATATTAAAAATACGCTTCCGATATATCCTCCAATCACCGGTCCCAAATCCAATCTTCCCAAAAATAATAAAGTTATAGGATACATTATAGTCGGCAGAAGAGCGAAAAGCATGAATATAACGGCGGATAAAAATTTTCCAATTATAATCTCCAAAGTTGAAACCGACTGCGTGCTTATAAGCTCGTAAGAACCGCTTGAAAACTCGCTCGATAAAAGTCCCATAGTTATCGGAGGAATAATAAGAGATAATATTACGGGCAAAATTGAAAAATAATCCCGCATATCGTTTTGAGATATTATAAAAAATCTCGAGAAAAAATATATTCCAGAAACCGCCAAAAATATAGCCGAAAAAATATAGGCTATCGGCGAAAGAAAAATATGTTTAAGTTCTTTTTTTAATATTATAAACGATTTATTGAAAGAAAAAATATTTTGCATTTTTATTCGTCTCCTTTTGTTAATGTATGGAATACCGTTTCCAAATTTTCTTTGACTTTAGTCATTTCGTAAATTATCCAATCCGTGCTTTTTACGAATCTATAAATCTCGTCTCTCGGTTCTTCCAAATTTGAATATATGGAAATTTCTTTTATATCGTTGGAATATTCTTCGATTTCCACTTTATAAATATCTTTAATATTTGATAGTTTTTCTTTAACCGTTTCGATATTGTCGTTCGTTTTAATCGACATTTTTACCGCCGCCGATTTATTATGATTTGCAAAAGTAGAACTCAAATTCCTTGGAGTATCGTCCGCTATAATATCGCCTTTATTTATTATAATAGCTCTCGAACAAGTAGCTTCAACTTCGCTCAATATATGAGTAGAAACCAAAACCGTTTTTTCTTTTCCCAATTCTTTTATCAATTCTCTAATTTCCACTATTTGATTCGGGTCAAGTCCGTTCGTAGGTTCGTCCAATATAAGTATTTTAGGGTCATGAATCATAGAACCCGCAAGCCCGACTCTCTGTTTATAACCTTTAGACAATTCGCCGATTGGTTTTGAAATTACCTCTTTCAAACTGCAAACATCAACGACATAATTAAGCCTTTCGTTTAATTTGCTTTTTTCCAATTCTTGTATATCCGCCATATAAATCAAATAATCGAAAACGCACATATCGTTATATAGAGGCGCGGATTCTGGCAAATAACCGATTGTCTTTTTTACATTTATTTCATCGTTCAATATGCTCTTTCCATCTATTATCGCGTCTCCATCGCTGGGATTTAAATAACAGGTTAATATTCTTAAAGTCGTGGATTTTCCCGCTCCGTTTGGTCCGAGTATTCCCACAATCTCTCCCGATTTTATTTCAAAACTTATTCCTTTCAAAGCTTGAAAATCGCCGTAATATTTAGTCAAATTCTTAACCGAAATCATTTTTATACCTTATCTTAATTTATAATAATAAAAAATCTAAAAACTTAAAATATTATAATATAAATAAATTAAAATCTCAACTATTTTAAAAATATTAGCCTTTGTATAAATAGCATTCTTGATGACAATATTTTAACCTCATAAAAAATAAAACCCCATGCATATCCGCATGAGGTTCGTAAAAATTATATTATATGAAAGAATGT
>NZ_SJDU01000243.1 GCF_005518285.1 Brachyspira catarrhinii
TTATAAGAAGTTTGTAAACGCTTTCGATTTTTATATCATGAGCTTTTGAATTATTTTTTTCTTTATCTAAAATATTATCCGCTTCGGTTATCGCTTTCAAATAATCTTTTGAAGAATAATATTTATTCATGATTTTTATATTATCGCTTAAACTTATATTTTTAATAGAATTCTGGTTGGCAATCATTTTTAATTCGTTTATTGTCATTATTATAATTTCGTAAATGTTGATTTTAGAATCATAATCGAAATCCAACGCATTTTTTCCGTATTCGATTATCAAATTTATTTTTATATTGTTTATATTATGACTTAAATTTTTCAACGCGGACAATATATAACTTTCTTCATTATTCAATTTTTTTATTTTATTTGCGCCGCTCAATATCGGAATAATATGTTCGGGAATATTTGCGTTATTTAAATTATTCAAATTTAAAAATAATTTTTCAATAAATTCGGGTTTTTCTATAAGTTTTTGATATAAATCGATAATTCTAATATTTTTATTTATATCGATATCGAAATCCAAAAGAATGGATTTTATCATATAAATATTTTCTTTTGTCAAATCGTTATAACATATTTCAGAAAATAAATCGGAACTTAAACAAATTATTTTTTCGATATCGTCCATATCGGAATATTTTACATTGTTAAATTCAAGCAATTTGCAAGAGGCTTTATATTCCAATAAACGAACTTTTTTCTCTATAGAATCTATTCTTTTCGATTCTTCGTCAATTTTATGCAAAACAAAATTGAAAGATTCTCTAATATTTTGACAAATAATTATCAGCTCTTCTTCCAAATCTTTTTCGATATTATTTAATTTATTATTTAAATATATCAAACCTTCGTAAGTTATTTTATTTTGACTCGCCAAATATTCTATCATTCTCACGGAAGCGTTTTTTACAATAGCGTAATTATAATCAATCTCTCCTCTTATTTTTCTGTTTTGTCCCGTTATAGAATAGAGTAAATTTTTGAAAAATCCCTGCTCGGTTATAAAATCCGCTCTCGATTTTCCCGCGCTTAAAGAAGTTGTCGCCTCTATTATAAGCTCGGTTAATTTTGAAGAATTATTTTCGTATTCGTTTATATTATTTATTATAAATTCTTGTATTATATTTTTGTCTTTCGCCTCTATTTCGTTATCGAACGGCAGAGTCAAATTAAATTCCATTATATCTCCGAATATAATAAAAAATTTCTTTTCATTATACTATTTATTTGATTTTACTACAATTAGTAATTATTAAAAAATATTATATAAATTATTTAATAAACTATTGAAATATAGTCGCTATTTTTTCAGACGAATTTAAATTCAGAAATACAACTTAATAGCGATATTCTTAAAGACGCATATCATTGCACAAAAGAATTAATAGTAAACCTAATTTAAGGAAGCAAACGAAATATTAACAAAAAATTTCTGGCTCCGCTCTTCTTTCAAATTCTTCTTCGAGTTCATGCTGATGATATAAATATCCTTCGTCATCGTAATATCTGCATTTTTCGGGGCATTTTTTTACGCAAGCGCCGCATTTTGTGCAAATATTAACATATTTCGTAATATCGTTAAAATCTATAGAACCCATAGGGCAAACATACGCGCATATTTTACAATCGGTGCATTTTGGAACATCGACTTTCGGCTTTACTTTCAAAATATCAATCGCATGTTCATGTCTGTCTCTCGGCATATAGTAAGGGCGCAACGGCTCGTTTCCCCGCACTTTTATCGGCTCTGTTGGAGATTCTTTAAGATTGATTATTTTATCCGCTATTTTTTCTGCAAAATCCAAAGCTATTTTCATGTCTTTTTCGTCTGGTCTATTCGCTCCTAAAGTATAGGAAAACGCATGCTCGCCAATAAATCCTCCGCCCGCGATAGTTCTAAATCCGTTATCTTCCAATATATTTCTTAACTCTATTAAAGAATCGTCAAAATTTCTATTTCCAAAAAGAACGACTGGAACGGCTAAAGCTCCGTTTCCTTTAATATTATTTTTAAGATAAGGAAGCATCACATTTGGAACTCTTCCCGCGTAAGTTGGAGTGCCGAATATTACAAGTTCGTTTTCATTGAATTCTAAAATTTTCTCTCTTCTCTTTGGCAAACTATAATTATATTTTTCAAACGAAACATTTAATTTTTTCACTATTGTCTCTCCCAAAAATGAAGCGATTTTTTGAGTAGTTCCCGTCGCGCTATAATATACCGAATAGACTTTATCGATTGTCATAATAATCTCCGTTTAATTAATAAATTTTATTAAAATTATAAATATAAAATCTTTAATGTCAATTATTAATCGTCAAATTTTTGTCCTAAAAGTTGTCCGTTCGCGTCAATGTAAAGTTCCATCATATTGTTAAGTTTTACTTCGTATATATTCCATTTTTTTTCTATTTTAGTTATAACGGTATTTGGATAGGTTCTGCGGACTGTATTTGCGACAGGCTCGGGCAATATTTCAAAAGGGATGGCTACATAATTTCCGTCTATTTCTTTAAAATCTCCGTTTCTAAAAAATTCTATTTCCACGCCGTTTGATAATTGAACCTCGTATTTTTTCTTGTCCATTTCGGCATATAAAATACTTACATTTGGAAAATATTTTTGTATAAACGACAACGCGTTTTGAGGAAGCTGTTCGGGAGAAATATATATATCGTCCGAAAAAAGTAACGCGCTTAATAAAAATAGCAAAAACAACGATGCAAATATTTTTTTCATTATAGTAAAACCATTTTTTTCTACAAATAAATTCAATTATATTTTAGTATAAATATCGTATTTTTCAAGTATAATTAATAATTTGATAAACTTCAATAGGTTCGTATTTATATTGAATTATTTTAATATAATACAAATAAACTAGCTGATTTTAAAGTAAATAATTAATTAAATAGATATATTTAATATTAAATTTATTTCTAAACTTATTCCTAAATTTTCTAAACGGTATCCACCAAGCAATACTATCTACAATCCCATTAAAAATCTAAACAATATTATTATATTTATCATTTAATTCTTTATACATATTTTTTAACTTGTCATTAATATCGTTATCTACAGATTGAATAATATTATTATATTTATCGTTCAATTCATTATATACACCTTCCAGCTTATTATTAATATCATTATCTACAGTTTCAATATAATTATTAAACGACTCCCAAACTTGAAAATCATTATAATATTTTTCAGTTAAATCATAATTAATATTAAATAAATTACTTTGCGTTTCTTTCAAATAATTTTTTATTTCATTAAAATAATTAAGAGTTAAATCAATGCTTTCGTCCAATGCAGATTCGTATATTTTGGTTTTGTTTATATCGTCCAAGTATTTTTTGAAATCAATTTTATAATATTAATATTTATTACTTAATCCTTAATTATTCTTTGACAAATAATTATATTCTGTTATAATATAAGCATGAAAAATAATGAATATAATGAAATAAAAAAATTAAGCGACTTATTTGCCAGATATTTGTTTGGAAGAAACGGAAACGAAGATTTGCTTGAGAATTTAGTCAACGCAACTTTGAGCGATTTCAATTTT
>NZ_SJDU01000244.1 GCF_005518285.1 Brachyspira catarrhinii
TATGCGGCGAGTTTCGGCGATAATGTTGTGGCGGGACTCGGAGTCGCCCAAAGATTATTTACTCTCGTTATTTTGGTTTTTATTGGATTAGGGCAGGGAGTCCAGCCTTTCATTGGTTATAATTTTGCCGCAAAAAATTATAAGAGAATGAACGGCTCTATTAAACTTTCCTGTTTGGTAAGCGTCATAACGGGAATAATTTTGCTTATATTGGCTTTTATATTTTCAAATCAAGCGGTAAAATTATTTATCAATAATGAAGAGGTAATAGATTACGGAGTTAAATTTTTAATCGCCTGTTATTCTGTCGCTCCGATTATAGGATTTCAATTTATATTTATGTCGACTTTTCAGGCTCTGGGAAAGGCTATTCCATCTTTATTTCTTTCTTTAAGCAGACAGGGAATAGCTTTTATTCCAGCGATAATAATTGGAACAAAAATATTCGGCATAAACGGAATAGTTTGGGCGCAACCTATAGCGGATATAGTTTCGGTTATATTGGCTACGATTATGTATATTTATATTTACAGAAAAATGAAAAAACGGGCTTTAAGCGAAAATGATTTATAATTTTTTACTATTGTAAGTATAAGCCACATTATTATTTTATTTGGATTACTTCGCTCCTAGCCAAAGGTGTGTCGCTCGTAATGACAATACTTAAATTTGACTTTTTATGAAATTACATTTATTATATTTCAATTAATTAAATTAAAAATATTCCCCCTATAAATTATTTAATTATTAATTAGGATAAAATTAAAATGGAAAAAGTAAAAATAGAAAATGTTGAACTCATATTATCGCATCCCGATAATTTGAATATAAAATGGACGGGACAAAACGATTTGGTTCGGCAAATAATGGCGGCTTGGCATACAATATCCGAAGACGATATTCCGCTAAATCCTCGAATAGTCGGAAAGCCTGGAGCTGGAAAAACGACTTTATCCTATTATGCGGCTAAAGAATTGCTTAAAAGAGAAGTTTATATATTTCAATGCACAGTCGACACTCGCCCAGAAGATTTGATTATAATTCCCGTTATATCGGAAAACAACCAAATAAGTTATCATGCTTCGAGTTTGGTTAGCGCAATGATTAAGGGAGGAGTCGCCATACTTGACGAAGGAAACAGAATGAGCGAAAAAACTTGGGCTTCGCTTGCGCCTCTTCTTGACGACAGAAGATATGTAGAAAGCGTTATTGCGGGAATAAAAATAAAAGCGCATCCCGATTTTAGAATAATAGTCACGATGAACGATGACGCAAGCACATTCGAGCTTCCAGAATATATTCATTCGAGATTACAGCCAACTATAGAGCTTCCGTTTCCAGATGTGAAAGAAGAATACGATATTTTAAAAATGAACATCCCATTTGCGGACGAAGAAATTTTGAAAATAACGGTAGGATTCTTACAAAAATCTCATATAAATAAATCTTCTTTTTCGGTTAGAGACGGAATAAATATGGCAAGATACGCTATGAAACTTTATAAAAGCGAAACTACGAAAGATAAAGAAACCGCTTTTTTGCTCGCCTTGAAATCCGTTCTTGGAGAGGAAGGAATTAAAATTTTGAGCACAAATAATGACGAAAAATATTAAAACAGTTATAATAATTTTTTTAATATTTTCGATTTTCTTTATTACAATTATTAAAAATAAAAATATTCATTTAAATAATTCAAAAAATTTATTTATCGATTCAAATTCTCTTTTAAGTTTAATTGAAAATAATAAAGTTTCAATCGTTTACGATTATTTAAAATATAGAGATAAAGTTTATTGCATTAATATTAACGATAAGCAAAATAAAGAAGATAAAAATTTTATAAAAAATCGTTTTCCAAGTATAAAATTCATTAATAAATTTCAATTTTATTTTTATTCAAAATTTTTTAAAGAAAAAATAATGTTCTATATTAATTATTGCGACAAAAAATTAATCGAATACTTAAAAAAGAAAAATATTAAATATTGCAAAGTTGTTTTAAATATTAACGAAATAACCGCAAAAGAATATTTGAATTTAAGAGATAAAGATAACGCGAGAATTTTTTTATCAATCACAAATAAAGATTATTACGATTCATATAAATATTCCGTTGTCTTAAATAAAAAATATATAACAGTTTTGGATGGAGACACGATAAAATATAAAAATCAAAGATACAGATTTATCGGTTTGGACGCTCCCGAACTCAAACAAAATTATGGAGAGCAAGCGAAAAATTTTGTAATCAATTCCATAAACAACGCTAGCAAAGTATCTATTTTAATATCCTCTTACGATTTGTATGACAGAATATTATGCCATATTATCATAGACGGCGAACCTTTTGCCTATTCTATGATTAAAGAAAAATACGCGAAAGAAACTATAATTAAATACGGAGATAGCGGTTTTCCAATAATAGCGAGCAATATCGTTTATTTGTCTAAATTTCAAGGACGAAGACCGTTTATTGACCCAGCGGTATTTAGAAGAACGAATAATTGAATTTATCAATCTAATAAAAATCTCACTATTGATTTTTTTGATTTATAAGTTAAATTTAAATAATAGAAATATTTTTTTAATATTTTAGGGAAATAAAGTGAATAAAATCGAAGATTATAATCAATCGACTTCAAAATATGAATTATATACTCATTTAATCGAGCAAATAGTTGAAGGAAATATCAAAACTTTTTCGGAAATTTTTACCTACGCTCCGAATGTTAATTTTGAAAAGATAAGAGACCATGAAAATATTTTAAAAAGTTTATTTTCTTTAATTCGTAAAATTAATTGGGGATTTTTCAGCAATTTGGATAAGGAACTTTACCCAAAATTATGGGAGCAATTCGTTATAGAAAATCACAAATATAATTTTGCGGGAGATTTGAAATTAAGTTTATCCATAGCCGACATTTATATAGCGATGCTCGATATTCATGGCTATACGAATTTTTGCGAAGAGAATAAAAATAATTTGTATAAAATGCATGCTTTGGACGATTTGCTTCAAAATAAAGTAAGCGAGATTGCAAGATTTTATAATGTCCTCTCTCATAGAAAACAGGGAGACGAAATAATTATGGTTTGTCCATCGGCGACTGACGCTTTAAGCGCGACTATAGCGATAATCGATGTTTTGAATAAAAAGAAATTTTTAACCGAACATCCTAATGTCGACACTTCCACAATGCCAGAATTTAAAATTAGCGCGGGAATATCGGGAGGAAACACCAACAGTTCTTTAATAATTACCGAAGACGGAGATTTGTCGGGTTTTCTTATAAATAACGCGGCGAGAATGCAAGCGAGAGCGAATACTTTATCTCCAAAAGAAAATAAAATTATTGTGACGAAAAATTTGCAATTCAACTTCTTAAAAGAAAACTCAAAAATAAAAAGCGAAATCTTTGAAAAAAATATTATTTCTTTCTACGATAACGGAATAATATTTTTTAAAGGAACGGATATTCCGATTGTGGAAGCGATATTCAATCCCGATGAAAAATATAAAGAATTATTTTTTGACGAAATGGAAGAACTCGTAAAAAGCGTGAAAGCTAATTTATGGAAGCAGAGAAT
>NZ_SJDU01000245.1 GCF_005518285.1 Brachyspira catarrhinii
TTTATTTCCAACCGTTTACGATGAGGACGGAAACGCAATTTACGATATAGCCTATATAGATAAAAATGTAGCATCGACAAACGGCTATATAACATATTCAACTAATTCTTATTTAACTAATCAAAATATTAGAAATATTTTAGGAGAAAATCCTTATAATGTTGTGGCTTGGCGAACGAGAGGAAGACTTGCTGGCGATTTGGTTATAGGAAACGAAGACGCAAGCATAATAATGAGCGGAACTAGATTGAAGAACGCTTTGAAAAATTGTAAAGTGGTTTTTATAATAGACTAAAATTTATTTCTTTGCTAAACTAAAAATAATTAATTGAATTGTAATATCATAATTAAGGAACATCTTATGAACAGAGAATACGCGAATCATTTAATGGGAATTTATAAAGATAAAATATTGCATGAAAGAATGAAAAGGAGGCTTGAATATTTTAAGCGAGTCTACGAAAGAGATAACGACAAAAGACTATTTGCCGAGCTTGCTTTTTGTATATGCACTCCGCAAACTAAAGCGAGAAGCGGAGCGGCTGCCATAATAGACCTTTATAATCATAATTTGCTTTTTAACGGAAGCGCCGAAAAAGTCGCGAATATTCTTATTAAACATGTGAGATTTCATAACATTAAAGCTCAAAATATAATTCTTGCAAGAAAGCTTTATTTTCCGAAAGAAAAATTTATTTTAAAAGAAAGAATAAATAGTGCGATTCAAAACGGAACTATGGTTGAACTTCGCAATCAGCTTGCAAAAGAAGTCAAAGGCTACGGACTCAAAGAAGCGAGTCATTTTTTAAGAAATATCGGATTCGGACAGAGCATAGGAATATTGGACAGACATATTATGCGAGTTATGGATAAACTTGGAATACTCCCCGAAGGAATGACGCCAAAAACGAGTTTGACAAAAAATAATTATATAAGAGTCGAAGAGAATTTGGTAGAATATTCCAAAAAAGAAAATATGCCGATGGAATATTTGGATTTCGTCTTTTGGTTTGACGCGACTAACGATATATTTAAATAATTTTTTATTTTATTTTGAAGCCATTATATTTGCAACTATCGAACCAGATATATTATGCCATACGCTAAATATTGCGCCTGGAATTGTCGCTAAAGGCATAGAGGCAAAATGAGTAGAAGCTAAAGAAGTTGCAAGTCCAGAGTTTTGCATACCTACTTCTATTGAAATAGCTTTACATTTTGAATTATCTAAACGAAGTAATTTTCCAATAATAAAACCTAATAAATACCCCAAACAATTATGAAGCATAACGACTATAATAATTAAATATCCCACTTGCATTAACCTCGAAGAATTTGCGGAAACTACGGCGGCTACTATAGAAACTATTGCAAGAACGGATATAAGAGGCAATATTTCTTTTATATGGTTTGTAAATTTATGGAAAAATCTATTTATTATAAAACCTAATCCTATGGGTATTATAACCACTTGAACTATAGATATAAACATATTAACTGCATTAACATTAACTCTTTGCCCAGCGTATAATAAAGTTAAAAGAGGAGTGGCAAACGGAGCTAAAATAGTCGACACGGAAGTCATACCAACCGATAAAGCAACATCTCCTTTGGCAAGATAAGTCATAACATTTGAGGAAGTTCCGCCAGGACAAGTTCCTACTAATATAACTCCTACGGCTAATTCATTAGGCAATTTAAAAATTATAGAAAGCAAAAAAGCTAAAAGGGGCATTATGGTAAATTGCGCTATCGCTCCTATAATTATATCTTTCGGTCTTGTAAATACAACTTTAAAATCTTCAAATTTTAGAGTAAGCCCCATACCGAACATTACTATCATTAAAAGATAATTAACATAGCTTGTTTTTATAAAACTTACCGACTTTGGAAAAAATAAAGATAACGCCGCAACTATTAATACTATTATAGCCATATTTTTACCAAAGAAATTGCTTATATTTTTTAATACTTTCATTTTTCAATCCTTAATTCGTTAAATTATTATTTTGTATAAAATAAATACTACTTCAATATCGCTCCCGTGTTTGCCGATTGAACGAGTTTTCTATATCTTCCAAGCCAACCTTTAATATCTTCCAAAAGTTTAATAGGAATTTCTTTTTTTCTCTTTTCCATTTCTTCATTTGAAATTTCAAGATTTATAGAATGATTTGGAATATCTATGCTTATAATGTCGCCTTCTTTTATAAAAGCTATTTCGCCTCCGCTCGCCGCTTCGGGAGAAACATGCCCTATAGAAGCTCCTCTTGAAGCTCCAGAAAATCTTCCGTCCGTTATCAATGCGACATCTTTATCTAATTTCATTCCCGCCAAAGCCGAAGTTGGATTCAACATTTCCCGCATACCAGGACCGCCTTTAGGACCTTCGTATCTTATAACGACAACATCGCCTTTATTTATTTTTCCCGCATATATCGAAGTTATAGCTTCCTCTTCCGACTCGAATACTCTTGCGGGACCTTTATGGACGAGCATCTCGTCTGCAACCGCCGAACGCTTTACTACGCATCCGTCTTTCGCTATATTTCCCCAGAGAATCGCTATTCCTCCCGTTTTGCTATAAGGATTTTCTATATTTCTTAAAACCTTATTGTTTTTATTAATCGCGTTTTTTATATTTTCCGAAATAGTTTTTCCCGTAACGGTTATAAGAGAAGTGTTCAAAAATCCGCCCTTTTCAAGTTCTTTCATTACCGCTGGAATTCCTCCCGCTTTATATAAATCTTCTATATAGTTTGGACCGGCTGGCGCTAAATGGCATAAATTTGGAGTTCTGTCGCTCACTTCGTTTATAGTTTTCAAATCTATAGGAATTCCCGCTTCGTTAGCTATTGCAAGCAAATGCAAAACGCTGTTTGTAGAACATCCTAAAGCCATATCTACCGCTAACGCGTTTTTGAAAGATTCTGAAGTTATTATATCCAAAGGTTTTATATTTTTTCTTAATAATTCCATAACTTGAATTCCCGCTTTTTTCGCCAAAGAAGTTCTTGCCGAATAAACCGCTGGAATAGTTCCGTTTCCAGGCAAAGCGATTCCCAAAGCTTCGGAAAGACAATTCATACTGTTAGCCGTATACATTCCCGCGCATGAACCGCAGCTCGGACAAGTATTTTGAGCAAAATCTTCAAGTTCTTCATCGTTTATTAAATTCGCTTTTTTAGCTCCAACGGCTTCGAATATGCTCGACAAACTTATCTTTTCTTCGTTATGGTCGCCTGGAAGCATAGCTCCTCCGCTTATCACAATTCCAGGAATATTCATTCTTAAAAGTCCCATTATCATCCCGGGAACAATTTTATCGCAATTTGGAATTAAAACGACTCCGTCAAGTCCATGAGCCACAACCATACTTTCAACCGAATCGGCAATAAGCTCTCTCGAAGGCAAAGAATATTTCATTCCCAAATGCCCCATTGCAATTCCATCGCAAACTCCAATCGCGGGTATAAGAATCGGCGTTCCTCCGCCTATCAATACTCCCGTTTTAACCGCTTGCGAAAGTTTATCCAAATGAATATGTCCAGGGACGATTTCGCTATATGCCGAAA
>NZ_SJDU01000246.1 GCF_005518285.1 Brachyspira catarrhinii
TTTGATAATAATAACAGAAACCTATTTCGTAATAAGCCCAAGCCACCTCTTTGGAATAATTTTCTCTGTCAAAATTATCTATTATATACTGATAATAATCTCTCGCTTTTTTATATTTTTTGTTATTGAATTCCGTATAAGCCTTTTCCGCTATTATTTGAGGATATCTCTCTTCTTCTGGAGCTATTTTCAAAACGGAGGCGCATGAAATGGAATAAAAAACAAATACGGAAAGAAAAACAAAAATCTTTTTCACTCGCAAAACTCGCTATTTTTTTACTGGATAAACTTCGTCTCTCACGGGCAAACTTCTTCGCAAAATCCCCAAAAAAAATTCGAGTTCGCCCATATCCTTATAACTGTCGCATTTTTCAACCGTTCTTCTGGCGACCGTAAAATACTTATACATTTTTTCTTCGCCAAGTTTTTTTCGCCATTGTTCTTTTATGCATCTTACTCTAAGATAATATTCTTTTTTATTAGACTCGCTTTCTTTTCTGAATAAAACACAATACCTGCAATTTGCGCAATATATGCCGCCTAATTCTATAGGTTGTTCTTGCTCTTCGCTCATAAACATTTACCGTAAAAATTATATTATTTTATATTGATTAGTATATCAAATTTCAAATTAAAGTCAAGGTTTATATATTCCTTTTTTATATTTTAAAACTTTTTAACCTTTTACTCGTCTAATATAGCAAATAATATAATCATAATTTATATGTTTATTTTATTTTTAGATTTTAGTAAAATAACTAATGAAAATTTAAATAAAAAAGGAATATTTTTAATGAAAGAATTTTTAGAGTTGGTAGTAAAAAGACCCGTTTCGGTTTTTATGGGTATGATTGCAGTTTTGATTTTGGGATTCGTAAGTTTGACGAAATTATCCGTTGATTTTTTGCCCGACATGGAACTTCCATATATAACCGTTAGGACGAAATACGAAAATGCGGGACCAGAAGAAGTGGAAAAATCGGTTACAAGAATAATAGAAAACGCAGTCGCTACGGTAAGCGGAATCAAAAATATAACTTCCACATCAAAAGAAGGAGAGTCTACCGTGTCCGTTGAATTTGCTTGGAAGACTGATTTGGCAAGCGCGACAGCCGACATTAGAGAGGCTGTGGATTCGGCTAAAAATTCTTTGCCTGACGATGCCGACAGTCCGACAGTTTTAAAATTTTCAACCGACTCTATGCCGATGATGGAAATAGCTTTTTTCGGAACGGATAATTTGGGAGCTTTATATAATTTGGTAGACAATCAAATTCTAAATAAGATAGAGCAGGCTTCGGGAGTGGCGAGAGCGGAAATAAGAGGAGGACTAAAAACCGAAATGAAAGTCGATATAGTTTTGAATAGACTTCATGCTTACGGACTAAATATTAACGATATAGTTTCTTTGCTTTCTTCGGAAAATCAGAATCTATCTGGAGGCGAAACTTACGAAGGAGTTTATAAATATACTTTAAGGACGATGGGAGAATTTACTGACGAAGAAGATATTGAAAATACCGTAGTCGCTTTGAAAACTAACGACACTCCAATCAAACTAAAAGAAATCGGCAGAGTTTATCAAGGCTATTCGGACGATACGCAAATAGTAAAGATAAACGGTTCGCCTTCCGTTTCCGTTTCGGTGAATAAAGAATCGGGAGGAAACGCCGTCAATGTTTCTAAAGCGGTTCAAAAACAGCTCGAAAGTTTGACTTCTATTTTGCCCGAAGGAGTGGAATATCAAATATTATTCAACAGCGCCGATACGGTTAATGAATCGATTCGAGGAGTTTTGGACGCGGCTTGGCAAGGCGGACTTTTCGCAATAATCGTTCTTATGATTTATTTATGGAATATTAAAACCGTTTCCGTCATAGCGATTTCAATTCCTATGTCGATAATAATCACTTTTACTTTAATGTATTTTATGGGAATAACTTTAAATATAATTTCTTTGTCGGGTTTGGTTTTGGGAATTGGAATGATGGTTGATAATTCGATTGTAGTTTTGGAAAATATATTTTATTATAGAAACGAAGGATACGGAAAATATTCGAGCGCGATAAACGGGACTTCTTCGGTAGCTCTTGCGATAACGGCGTCAACTTTAACTACAATCGCGGTATTTTTGCCTTTCTTATTTGTGGAAGGACAGACGGGACAATTATTTAAAGATTTATGCATAACTGTTACGGTTTCTATGATTGGCTCGCTTTTTGTCGCCTTAACTATAGTTCCAATGCTTGGAGCTAGACTCGTTACAAATAAAAAAATAGACGCTTTGCTTCCAATGGAAAAATTTTTTAACGAAAAATTTCATGATAAAATAAAAAATATTTATATTAAACTTTTAAATTATTCTATAAAAAATAAAATGAAAGTTTTTGTTCCTTCATTACTAACCGCTTTTATTATAATAATATTCGGACTTATTTTTATCGGCAAGGAAGGATTTCCAACTACTGATGAAGGACAATTTAAAATAGATATAAAAATGCCCGTTGGGACAAAATCCGCTCAAACTCAAACATTCGTTAGCAGAATGGAAAAAGATATTGAAAATGCAATAGGCGAAGATTTTAGCAGAATGCAATCGAGAGTGGAATCTGGTTCTGATGAAAATTCAGCGGAAATAAGAATTCAATTAAGAGAAAAAAGCGAAGGTAGAAAAAAATCTTTAGACGAATATATGGAAATTGTCCGAAATGTTCTTGCATCGTATCCCGCTCAAATAAATATATCCGCGGTTTCGACAACCGTAATCGGCGGAGGAGGAAATAATAGCGGCGGACAGTCGATAAGAATAGAACTTATTGGAGACGATTTGGATAAATCTACCGAAATAGCGAATAATATAATAAAAGCGATTTCGGAGATAGAGGGAATAAGAGAGCCGAGATTAAGCCGAGACGACTCGAATCCCGAATTAAAAATTTATGTCAATAGAGAGATAGCGGCTAAAATGGGAATAAATGTAAACACGATTGCAAATATAGTAAAGACGAGTTTTGCGGGAACTACGGCTACAACTATGACTCCCGTAGGTTCGGATGTTACCGATATAGATGTTAAAGTGCAACTTGGAGAGCCAGACAGATTAAATATTGACGATATAAACAGATTGATGATTCCAACTTCGAGCGGAATGACTCCAATTTCTTCGATAGCGACTATAGAAAGAAGCTACGGACCTACTGAAATTGAAAGAAAGGACAGCGCAAGAATAACGACTATAACGGCATCGGGCTACGGGAGAGCTTTAAACGAAATAATATTCGATATTCAAAATAAAATAAAAAACGAAGTGTTTATTCCATCGGGATTTAGCGTAAATTATAGCGGAGATTTTGAAGATATGAACGAAGCTTTCGGACAGCTTTTGCAGGCTTTAATTCTCGCTCTGGTTTTGGTTTATTCTATAATGGCGAGTCAATTTGAATCTTTTATAGCGCCTTTCGTCATAGCTTTTGCAGTTCCTTTCGGATTTGCGGGTTCTTTAATAGCTTTGTTTTTGGGACGGCAGACTTTAAATGTTTACAGCGCGATAGGTT
>NZ_SJDU01000247.1 GCF_005518285.1 Brachyspira catarrhinii
GTTACCTTTGCATCGCATCGCATCGCATCGCATCGCATCGCATCGCATCTAAATCATAATATTTTTTGCGGAGAAATTTATTTTTTAAAACTTTATTTCTCTTTTTGCTGTGCATACTTTTTATTGGTATATACTATAATATTTAATTTTATATTAGAAATTTATATTTGCAGATTTCACTTTACTGTAACAATTTATAAGAATACATTTTTATTAAATGCAATTCATTTATTAATAAACAAACTAATTGGAGGTATAAATTATGAAAAAAAATGTATTAATGTATGAAATGGATTCTTTTTCGTATGTGGATAGCATAAAAAGGTGGAATAAAACTATAATTATTCCAGTAGGGGCAATAGAACAACATGGTCCTCATATGTCTATGAATGTAGATGTGAATTTATCGCTATCTATATCTAAAGGAATAGCTGAGAAAATAAATTGCATAGTTGCATATCCAATAACTTATGCCGCTAAGTCTCAGCAAAGGTCAGGAGGAGGATATCATTTAATAGGAACTACAAGTATAGAAGGGAACACATTGATTTCGTATGTTAAAGATATCATCAAAGAGTATATTAGACATGGATTTAAAAATATTATTTTAATAAATGGACATTTTGAAAATAATTCTTTTCTTATGGAAGGAATCGATTTGGCACTTAACGATACTAAAGATAGTTTTAGAAAAATAGCTTTATTGTCATATTGGGATTTTGTTCCCGAAGAAACTATAAATAAATTATATCCAGATGGATTTACTGGTTGGGCATTAGAGCATGCTGGAGTTATGGAAACTTCCCTAATGCTTTATCTTTATCCAGATTTGGTAAACATGAAAAAAGTATTAGATTTACCACCTGCTGATTTACCTTTATATGATATATATCCAATAATACCAGAAAGAACGCCTAAATCGGGATGTTTATCGTCTCCAAAAAACGCTTCGGTAGAAAAAGGAGAAATATTATATAAAGTTTGCGTTGACGGTATTTCAAAAGCGTTAAAAAAAGAATATTCAATATAAATAATTAAACTAATTTTTAAGGAGATTTTTATGCAACAGAAAAATAACGATGAATACAGCAATAGAGAGAGAATAGACCTTATTATTAAAATAGTAAGTAGTGTAATAGTTATATCTGTGGTTCTATTGGCTTTATTATTTCATGAAGAGGCTTCTAATGTAATTAATTATATTAGAACACTGGTTACGAAATATCTAAATTGGTATTTTGTAGCATTAGCTTCAAGTTTTTTATTATTTTCTATATGGCTTATTTTTGGAAAATATGGCAAAGTTGTATTAGGCGGCCCCGATGCAAAACCAGAATTTAATAGATTTGCATGGTATTCTATGCTTTATGCATGCGGACAAGGAGTCGGTATGATATTCTGGGGAATAGCAGAACCTATTATGATGTTTGGAAGCGATAAATTTGCTCCAGCAATGTCTCTTGAAAATATAGAGTATGCTATGAATTGGACATATTTTCACTGGGGAATTCATGCTTGGGCAATTTACTGTATAGCGTCTATATGTATGGCGTATTCTCTTCATAATTCTAAAAAACCTCTAACTTATAGAGATACGATTTTAGATTTATTCCCAGTAAAGAGTAGAGGGGTTTTATCCGTATGTATAGAAACAATTGCAATTTTAACAACGGTATTAGGATTGTCAACATCTTTTGGTTTTGCAATAGTTCAATTTGCATCTGGTTTAGAAATTTTATTTAATATTAAAATAACATTATTACATCATCTTATTATTATAGTTGCTTTAGCTATAATAGTTGGCGTTGAAATGTCGACTGGAATTCATAGAGGAATTAAAATAGTTAGCGAAACTAATACCATATTCTCTTTGATAATTTTAACATTAATGATTATAGTGGGACCTACTTTATTTATACTTCATTTATTTGTCGAAAGTTTAGGAAGTTACTTATTTAATTTATTCCCTATGGGTTTTTATACCGACTCAACTTCTATGATAGCTGGTTTTTCTAAATGGCAAGAGAGTTGGAGCGGTTGGTGGACGGTATTTATATGGTGCTGGACATTTGCCTTTGCTTCATTTACTGGAGGGTTTGTAGCAAAAATATCCAAAGGAAGAACTATAAGAGATTTTATGATTGGGGTTATAATAGTTCCTTCTTTATTTGTTATAATATGGTCATGTATAATGGGCGGAAGCGCCATTTATTATGACATAAAGAGTGCAGGAGCGGTATCGGAAGCTGTAGCTGTAGATAATTCAATGGGTATATTTACTATGTTCCAAAATATGAATATTGGATTTTTAACTTCTATATTAACTTTACTTGCCACTATATTGGTTGGCACTTATTATATATCATCATTGGATTCTGGAATAATTGTATTGTCGGATTATGTTTCTTCTGAAAGAAGCAAATCGAATATATTTAAAATAGTGTTACTAATTTTAGTTACATCCGTGTGTTTAGTGCTTTTTATAATAGGCGGAACTCATGCATTAACGACTGTTCAGATAGCGACTATAATAGCGGGCGTTCCTTTTTCCGTGCTTACGATATTAATGTGTATAAATTTAGTTAAAAGATTAAAAAAGGACAACTAACTTTATTTTTATTAAGAACCAATTTATTTTACGGCGCTAATCTTTTTATATATGAGAGATTGGCGCATTTTTTATAATGTCAATAGAAAGATTAAATTTTAAACATTAATTATAGTTTTATAAATATTTTCTCAATTCGTTTTCCATTAATTTAATCGCGTTATTTAAAATATTTTCTTCCAATGGCTTAATTAACCACGCTATTATAATCTTGTATAATATCTTTTACGGAATACATTTTTTATTCCTTTAATTCAAATAATTCTTTTATTTTGTTTATTCTACTTTCGGCAGTTTTGCAATATTCTTCCGATATGTCTATTCCTATAAATTTTCTATTTAATTGCTTTGCCATTTTTGTTGTCGTTCCCGCTCCGTTAAAAGGGTCAAGAACAATATCGTTTTTATAAGAAAATAATTTAAGCAGCCTTTTAACCAATTCCTCTGGAAACATCGCGTCATGTTTATATTTTTTCATGTTTCGTTCTGGAGCTATACTCCATTTGCCGTAAACCCATTTTTTAAACTCTTCCGCTTCTATATCTATATTATTTTTTTCGCCTTCTTTTTTCAAAGAATTCTTGCAAAATATTTCCACAAACTCCCAAGAATATTTTAAATATGGCGAAGAAGGACTTTTCCAACTTCCCCAAGTGCAATATTTACAATTATAATTATTCTTTTCCCAAATTATCTCGCCTTTCCAAATCAAACCTTCTTTTAAGAAAAAATTGCTGATTAAATGATGCGTTGGAATATAATCCGAAAACATAGGTTGAACATTTATGATAATCCTCCCGCTGTCTTTCAAAACTCTTATGCATTCTTTAAAAATATTAAATAATTTGTCAAAATAATCTTCCCAAATATTGACATCGTTCGTATTCTCGTAATTTATTCCAAAATTATAAGGCGGAGATGTCAATACTATATATAT
>NZ_SJDU01000248.1 GCF_005518285.1 Brachyspira catarrhinii
AAAAACTTTAATTATAGCCTACACATATATTAGGTTATAAATACTCCTCAATCCTATTCCTTGAAGTTTTCCAAGTTATCCCATCCTTCCTATTCTTCACATCGCAATACTTACAAAAAGGTATAGGTTTTACCAAAAATTGAAGGACCTCTTGATAATTTTTAATTTTATGTATATAATAATTAGTATTGATGGATATATATTTTATAATTTTATAAAATATGGATTTATATATTAATATATTTATTATTTTTTATATAATATCTATTTTAGGAGGACTTAATATATGGCTGAAATTAATAAAAACTATAAATTAGCAAATGAAATCATAGCTGATATTATAAAAAAAAACGATATAAAATCAGGGGAATATTATTACAGTGAAGCGCTTGAAATAGCAAAGAGAATTTATAAAAATTTAAATGAATTTGTTGATAAAGAATTAAAACAATATAATTGGTTGGATGTGCATTATATACTATTGGAACATTATTCAAAAACAATCCATGAACTTGACAATAAGCACGAACATGATGAGTTATTAAAACATCAAGTATATATATTGGCATATTTTATAGAATTAAATTTAGATAAATCATATCCTGGCAGCAGTATAGCAAATACGGATAAAATAAATATTTTAATAAGACTTGTTTCTCTTATGTATGTATTACAAGAAGATATAACTACATTAAATATTATAGGGAACGACTATAGCAATAATAGTAAAGCTAAAAAATATTTACATCTTTCTATAAATGAAGATTTAACAATAGATTCTTATGTGGATAATAATACAAAAGAAAATTATGACCATTATTTTCATATAGGACATGATTCTTTAAAAAATATATCTAAAGAAATAACATATACTTTAAGTAATGAACTTGGAATTGATTTTTTAGGTTATATGCTTATAGTAATGCTTTTTGCTCAGAAATCTGTTTCTAATGACTTAAAGGTTTTCCAAATTGAATTAAATAATGTGTTAAATGAAATAAGAGATAAAAAATTTAATTCGGAAATAATCAAAATTAATTATGATGAATTTATATCTAAACTTGAAATTGCTCCTATAGGTATTAAAAATAAAAAAGAATGGTTATCTGAAATATTAAATTATCTAATTATAGATAAAGAGAAAATAAAATATGTAGGCGATAAAAAGAATGAGTATATTAATATAGATTATAGATTTAAAAGGGAAAATAGATTTGACTTAAAGCCTATAATTAAGAAAGATGATATATTAATATTTTCAAGAGAAAGTTTAATCATAGTCTTTTATCAGTGGAATAATTGTTTTGAATATTTTTATCTGCCGTATGACTTTTCTTTAGATAGGTCTGCAAAATTATTAAGAGATAAAAAGAAAACCTATGAAAAAGATATAGTTAGTAATGTATATAATTTATTAAGAAAAAATAATTATAAAGTCGTAAGTAATTTTGAAGTATATAAAATATTAAAAGATAAATCTTTAAGATATCTTGGCGACTATGATATTATAGCTACAAATGATAAAACTAAAGAAATACTTATTATAGAATGTAAATTTATAAAATTATCAAGAGATAAAATAGAGGCTTTAGACCAACAAAAAAAATTTTATGGGACAGCAGAAAAAATAATAAAAAAAGATATATGTCATACTGAACCTTTAAAATATTATGATGAAAAATTTCAACGTAGAATATATTATATGCAAGATAATTATAAAAAAATATTAACTAAAAATAATTTAATAGATATTAATATAGACTATAATATTAAATCTTTTATGATATTTAACAGATATTTTACACCTTTATTTAAAGAACTTGATTTTGAAGTATTAAGTTTCAATAAATTTAAAGAGTCACTAGAAAGTAATCAATTATAATTTAAGGAGTAATTAATGAAAATATTTTTTGATACAAATGTTTTTTATACGGATTTATTATTTAAAAGCCAAGCAATTGATTTATTATTAGAAATGTCAAAAGAAAATCTAATAGAATTATATATAGCAGAAATGGTTTTATTGGAGTTAGAAAAAGCTTATGTGGAAAGCGTTCAAAAAAAATTAAATAATTTAAAAGAATTAAAAAAGTTAGATATAAAAATAAATGACGCTATAGATAATGATTATTATTTATATAATTATAATCCTGATAGAATTAAAAATATTTTTTATAGTAGAATAGAAGAATTGAAAAAAGAATATAAAGTAAATATAGTTGAAGTAGATAATTATGAAATAAATCAACTTCTTTACAGATATATAGAAAAAAAGGCTCCATTTGATAATAATAAGAATTCTTGGCAAGATTGTTTAGTATGGAGTTCTTATGAAAAAATTATAAATAAGACAGATGATAAATATTATATATTCATTGTAAATGATAAAAAGGCGTTTTCTTCTGAAAGTAATAGAGAAAATTTACACCATGATTATCTCATAGACGGTAAGAATATTGAGTATTATGATAAAATAATAAATTTTTCTAATAATAATTTAGAATTCAAAAATCTAAAAAAAGAATTAGAAAAATTAAAGCTAACGAAACAATTTAAACAATTAGAACTATTAGACAAATTGAAAGATTCTATAAAAGAAATGAATATAATAAATAAAAATTTTATTGAGAACAATTTTGCTGATGGAATAGTATCAGAAATAAAAGAAATTGACTTTTTGGAATTAGAAAAAGAAAAAATTTATAAAAAATTTGGCGACCTCGTAGAAATTGTAACACCAACGGATAATATAAAGTGCGATAATATAGAATATGATATAAAAATAGAAAATGATATTTTATCAGTTTATGGAAATATTATCATAAGTAATGAAATGGATATATATACTATTAACTATGCCAGAGAATCTTCTGATGATTGGTATATAGATAATGAAGTTTGGTTTAAATTAAATATAGACTTTTCATTTATTATCAATATAAATGAAAATAAAATTGAAGATATAGAAGACTTTGAATTATCAAAAGAAAATATAAGCGATTTTAAATTATCTAATATACAAGTTGTAGATATTATAAAATAAATAGTATTTATTAACATTATTTTTATATATAAAATTTTATTACCAGCCAATACTTTCTATATCCCCGCAAAAAGAAATATCCTTAAAATTAGTATCATATATTATTTGCTTTGGTAAATATGGTTTTATTGTTGAAATATCTCTTTTATTATATATAAGCCGATTTTATCCATAAAAATTTACTCTTTAATAACCCTCAAAATATAAACCATAAATTGCCCCTTATAATCTTTTATCAATTTCATTTTATCTTCGCTTAAAATTCTTGTGATTAAACTCTTTCAAAATTACTTGAAAGCGATTTTAGAAGTTAATATTTATTACATAACTTTTAATTATTATTTGACAAATGAGTAATTTTTTGTTATAATATAATTATGAAAAAAAATAAAGATAATATTGAAGTAAAGAAATTAAGCGATTTATTTGCCCGATACCTACTCGGAAGAAATGGAAATGAAGATTTG
>NZ_SJDU01000249.1 GCF_005518285.1 Brachyspira catarrhinii
TATTATTCTATTTGTTTATTAAAAATTTATTCAAATTCTTTTTTGAATTTATTAAATTTTGTTCGGCAAGAAGTATTTATTTAAACATTTTTAATAAAGAAATTAAATTAAAGGAGTTAGAATTCTATAATTTATGAGCGTAAATATAATAATTAAAAATGCATTAAAGAAATTCGGAAACGATATAATAATACCAAATCTTTCATTAGAAATAAAAAATAGCGAATTTTTTACTCTCTTAGGACCGTCAGGTTGCGGAAAAACGACTCTTTTAAGAATGATAGCTGGCTTTAACAGTATAGAAGGCGGAGAATTTTATTTTAACGATAAAAAGATAAACGATATATCGCCTGGAGAACGTAACATAGGAATGGTTTTTCAAAATTATGCTATATTTCCAAATATGACGGTTAGAAAAAATGTCGAATTCGGTTTGAAGCAAAGAAAAATGTCTAAAGAAGCTATAGATAAAGAAACGAATAAATTTTTAGAAATAGTTCATGTAGAACAGTATGCCGATAGTATGCCAAATAAATTATCTGGCGGACAACAGCAAAGAGTGGCGCTTGCAAGAGCTTTGGTTATAAAACCAGATGTGCTTTTAATGGACGAACATTTATCTAATCTTGATGCAAAGTTGAGAGTAGAAATGAGAGCGGCTATTAAAAATATACAAAGAGAAGTCGGAATTACTACGGTTTATGTAACACATGACCAAGAAGAAGCTATGGCTGTTTCGGATAGAATAGCGGTTATGAAAAATGGTGTTATTCATCAAATAGAGAAACCTAAAGATATATATCAAAGACCTTCCGATTTATTTGTGGCAAGTTTTATAGGAAAATCTAATTTGTTAAAGGCTAAACTTTTAGTAAACAATGGAGATGCCATAATTAGTTTTTTAAATGGGTATGAAATAAATCTTTCAAATATACTTGAAAACGAATTAAAAGAAAGAGAGGTAATAGTTTCCGCAAGACCTGAAGAATTGCATATAAGCCAAGATTATAATTCTAAAAATGGAATTAGAGGAATAGTTAAAGACAGCGTATTTTTAGGATTAAATACTCATTATTTTGTTACTTTAGAAACGCAAGAAGATGTTGAGGTTATTATGGAATCAAGCATAGACAAAATAATACCAAACGGCAGTAATGTTTTAATATCTCTAAACGAGAAAAAAATTAATATATTCGATTCTGAAAATTCTTTAAGCATAATGGAAGGAGTTTCAAATAATATATGAATTACAATGCAAAAAGAGATAGTTGGACATTAGTGTCAATAATCTTACTAATATTGTTTATAATATTTTTGTTATACCCATTGTTTAACTTATTAAAAGAGGCTATATATACCGAAGGTAGAATTTCTTTTAACGGATTTAAAACATTTTTTAGCGAATATTATTATTGGAGTTCGATAATTAATAGCGTAAAAATAGCCGTTTGCGTTATGATTGTAAGCTTGTTACTTGGAATACCTTTTTCTTATTTTTATTCTTTTTTTAATTTGAAAGGCAAGAAAGTTCTTTTTATATTATGTTTATTATGCACAATGTCCGCTCCTTTTATAGGAGCTTATGCATGGATTTTACTTTTTGGAAATTCTGGGCTTTTTACTGATATTTTGAAGTCTTTTGGAATAAGAGGAATAACTATCTACGGATTTTGGGGAATAGTATTTGTTCAATCTTTAAAACTTTTTCCTTTAGTCGTTATATACATGAACGGAGCTTTTAGAGATATAGATAATTCTTTATTGGAAGCGTCCGAAAGTTTAGGATGCAAAGGTTTAAACCGATTTTTCAATATAATAATGGCTCTTACAATGCCTACAATACTTGCGGCGGCTTTATTAGTTTTTATGAGGTCTTTTGCCGATTTTGGAACTCCAATTTTAATAGGCAGAGGTTATTCTACTTTTCCCGTTCTCATTTATTCTCAATATTTGGGCGAAAACGGTTCGAATTATCATTTTGCAGCCGCAATTAGCGTTATAGCAATTTTAGTAACCGCAATAATATTTATAATTCAAAAAGTCATTACAAATAAATTTAAGTTTACTATAAATTCATTGCATCCTATAGAAATAAAAAGCGCAAATAAAATTAATTCGATACTTATGCATATATTTTGTTATGTATTAGTCGGTATTTCTATACTACCTCAATTATATATAGTAAATATGTCTTTCAGAAATTATAGAAATAGCATATTGCGTCCTGGTTATTCTTTAGTCAATTATAGTAAAGCTTTAGAAAAAGCGTTATTTACATCCATAGGAAATACTTTAATAATAAGCGTGGTGACATTAGCGATTATAATAATCATAGCGGTTCTTATAGCTTATCTTGTAGTAAGAAGAAATAATATTTTAAATAATACTATAGATACAATATCCATGCTTCCTTATATTATGCCTGGCGCGGTTATCGGTATATCGTTAATAGTTTCTTTCAGTAAATATCCTTTAATTTTAACGGGGACATTGTTTATTATGATAATAGCGCTCGTTATAAGAAGAATGCCTTTTACGAGCAGGTCGGCAACGGCGACTATGATGCAAATACCAGAAAGTATAGAGGAAGCCGCTATAAGTTTGGGAGCGTCAAAATCAAAAACTTTTGTTAATATTACAGTTCCTATGATGACTAACGGCATAATATCTGGCGCTGTTTTAAGTTGGGTTTCTATAATAACGGAAATGTCGTCTGGCGTTATTTTATATAATAATAGGACTATAACTTTAACGATTAGCACATATTCGGCTATTACGGGAGGAATATACGGAGTGGCTGCGGTATTTGCGACTATTACGATGATTTTTACTGTAATATGTTTGATAATTTATTTGAAATCTACAAAACTTGAAGATGTAAAAATATAAATTTTATAAAAATTAAAACAAGGAGAAAAAAAATGAAAGTAGTAAAAACAATTTTATTTATTGTTTTGGCATCGTTATCTATTATGTCATGTGGCGCAAAATCAGATAATGATAAAAGGGCAAGTGTTGGAGAGAGACCATACTATGTAAAATCGGAAGACGAAGTGACGGGCGTCATTACGGTTTATACGACTATGGAAGAAACCCAGCAAGATGTATTAAGGGAAATTTGGAATAAATATTATCCAAATTGCAGAATTGAAATACAAGCTGATTCTGTCGGAACATTAGTTACAAGAATACGAGGCGACAAGGCTTCAAAAGCCGATGTTATAATAGGCGGTTTATTTGAATCCGATGGCAACATGTATCATGATATTTTAGAACCTTATACTTCTATATGCGATGAAGAGCAACTTTATCACGACAAATCTGGATATTATACATTTTATGATGTTCAAGTTATGTGTTTAGTCGTTAATCCGTTATTAAGAGACGAATTAGGCGTCAAAATAGAAGGTTATTCGGATTTAATAAATCCAGCTTTACAAGGCAAGATAATATTGGCGGCTCCAGATACCACTTCGTCTGGTTTGGAGACAACTAC
>NZ_SJDU01000025.1 GCF_005518285.1 Brachyspira catarrhinii
ACAAATGCACCGACTATGCCGCTTGCGAGCCTGTTTGTCCAAGCAACGCTATACATCAAGCTTAATCTGTTACGGATGGCATTGGGGCGGGTTTTTTAGCCTGCCCTTTTTTAAAATAATCAAAAATTTAAAATAAAATTTAAAGGAATTTTTAATTGATAAATAACACCCAAGCTTTCATTCTCGCTTACAATAAATATAAAACTTCTTCAATTATAGCTTCGTTTCTTACAAAAAATTCTATAATAGACGCTATTTGCTATAAAGCGAAAAAAGATTCAAAAGCGTTCGGTTCGGACTTTGAAACCGTATCTAAAATACAAATAAGTTTATATCAAAAGAAACAACCCAATTTATCTATATTAAAAGAATCTTCAATAATAAAAAATTATAATCTGCTCGAAAAATCAATTTATTCTTCGCTTGCCGTTTTTTATATAAGAGAGGTTTTATTATATTCCGCAAAAGATTTTGACGAAAGATATTTTATACTTATGGAAAAAATATTAAACGCTTTGGAAAAATTGGAAGAAGAAAAATTATTATTAAACGAAAACGATTTATTAAAAAATTATATAAACATACTTTTAAGAGCGTTTGAAATGAAAGTTCTTTATATTGCGGGAATATCTCCGCAGTTGGATTCCTGTATTTTATGTTCCAACAGAAACGCCGATTTTTACTCGATAACCGAAGGCGGAATTATATGCGATAATTGTAAAATAAGCTCAAAAGACGCAATCAAACTTGAAAAAGGCGATATTGATTTTATGAGAATAATAAAAAAAACTTCTTTAATCGACATAGCCCAAAATAAAGAATTAAATAATTTTTATATAAACTCGATTACAAATGTCAGAGATATAATGAATAAATCTCTTTTCAATCATTTAAACAAAAATTTCAAAAGCCTTAAAGTATTGGAAGAAGTTTTATTTAATTAATATATCAAATACGCTTTTTGCATCGTCAACAATATAAGTGGCGTTTTCAAATTCTTTATCTTCGCCGAAACCGTATCTAACGGCAATCGAATCAATGCCAACATTTTTAGCGCCGTCAATATCGTCTATTCTATCGCCAATCATTATGGTTTTTGACTTGTCGAATTTTTCTTTTGATAAAGCTTTAATTAGAACATCGGTTTTATTTTTAGATTTTTCGCCAAATACGGGAGCGTAAATTTCTTTAAAGAAAATATTTAAATTAAAATGTTCTATTATTCTAACAGCCGATTCTTTAGGTTTTGCAGTCGCCACAAAGAGATTAAATTTTTTATCATGCAGATTTTTTATTAAATCAAAAATTCCATCGTATAATTTGCAGTTAAATAAACCGTCATTTTCGTTATAATCTTTTCTGTAATATTTTATGAATTCGTTTGCAAGATTTTCATCTTTATGGCAGTATTTCATAAAACTTATATCGAGCGGAGGTCCTATAAATTTTCTTAAAATATCTTTTGAAGGAATTTCTATATTTAAATTATGAATTTCGTTTATCTTTTTTATTCCGTATATAACGCCGTTTATTATGCCGATAGCCGAATCTGTTATAGTTCCGTCAAGGTCGAATAAAATATTTTCGTATTTAGGCATATTAAGATTATTCTATTTATTTGTAAATAATCGTTTCCAAAAAGATAGTTCTTTTGCAAGAACATCGGCAACTTTTATACTCTCATTAATTAATTGTTTATCGTCCATGATTAAAAATCATCCGCTCCAAAAGGTTTTTTATATTTTCTTAATTCAGTAGTTAATTTTGTCAAAATAAAAGTGCTATGTTCGATATTATTTACATCTAAAAATAAAAATTCTATATTGTATAAATTATAATAAATCTCTTCCGCTTTACTTCCTGTTATAGTTATTCCACCATCGTTAATATATTGACTAACATCATAAACTATCAATTTTCCTTTTCTTAACATTAATTCCGCAGTATCGCCTTTTTTTATTCTTCTGTCTTTTATTTCTACTGTTATATTTCCATTGTTTCCTGTCAATATTAATTGCGATAAACCATCCCTATCCGATTTAATTATTTTTACTATTTTATTTGGACTTACAACCTCTACTTTTACCTCTTGCGTATTTTGCGCTGTTAATGTTCCTATAATAATTAAAAATAAAATTAATATCTTTCGCATTATTTATGCCTCGCTTTTTTATTTTATAGTATATACATAAATTATTTTTTTTCAAGTATTTTTCTATTTTTAAGAATATTAATCTTTTCTGTTTTCTCTTTTCGCAGTTTCAGGCAGAATATCGTAAATTTCGTTTACTTTCTTTTTATCGGTTAACATTTTCTCGGCTATATAATTTATTATTTTAAACAACGCAATAGCTATTCCTTGATTATCTTTTATATCCAATTCATTCGGATGAACGGCGCTATTACCTATAACCCGAACGGAATCTAACGCTTTTTGCAAATCTTCATTAATAATTTTTTTATCAATCAAACTCTTAATAGCTTTATCAAGGTTTTTATCTTCTCCTAAATATATCATTAGTTTTTGCAATGCCAACCGCAATAAAGTGCAAGCACCTCTTGGCGAATCTTGAACGATAAGCGAAGCCTCTTCATAATCGGCTTTTATGTCGTCTGGTAAATCTTTGTTTGGTAAAGGAGTTAAACGAGGTTTTGGATATATCATTTTTTCATCTACCCAAATGCTAATTTTTTTACAGTTTTGACAAATTGCAAATGAGTTTGCAAACTTTTCATAAATATCTACTATATGCTCTATATCATTTACTCTATTTCGTGCATTCTCACTTGCATATAAATAGTTCTCTTTTATATCTTGTAAATTAAGATAAATACCTTGTTTTATTTTATTTGGTGTAATGAAATTCATTTGAGCAATAGCTTGACAATGCGGGCATGTGAAAGGAGTTGTATTGAATTTTGGTTCTTTAAAATTGTTTTCCATTTTTTATATTTATATTAACATATGTAATTAATTGTAGTATAACATATAAATTTTAAATTTCAAGTTATGAATAAAAACGAATTATTTTCTATCTGGCTTTTTATCGGTTTTAGGCTCGCCTCTGTATTTTTCGCTCAATATTATTCCGTTTTCTTCGTAAAAAGTAACAGCTTTGTAATTCTGCCTTATTGAAAACTCGGCGCTTCCTATAACAAGTTCGACTCCCGATAGCATTTCTTTTCCCGCGC
This sequence comes from Brachyspira catarrhinii, assembly GCF_005518285.1. Lineage (GTDB taxonomy): Bacteria > Spirochaetota > Brachyspiria > Brachyspirales > Brachyspiraceae > Brachyspira > Brachyspira catarrhinii. Next base: position 3,193 of record NZ_SJDU01000025.1, read on the forward strand.
TTATAGTCGATTCCACTTTTTCTATTTCCATTTGTTGAATCATACTTTCTCTATTCAAAACGACTTCCTCTCTTCTGCTATTCGATTGTTCCAGCTGCTCTTTTAAACTTTGCAATTGTTCTTTCTTTTCATCGTCCAATTTTTTTATTTTTGCCGCTTGCTCTAAAGATTTTATTCCTCTTTCAATCTCTTCTATAGCCATATCCAATTCTTCTTTTTCTCTTTCCATTTCCTCGATGGCTCTTCTTTTAGCGGGACTCACTCCCGTTTCTATTAAAGTTTTCGCTCCCGCTTGAGAACCCAAAACTTTTCCGTTTACTTCGTTCAAAGCTCTTAATCTTCCGCCGCTTGCTGACGCTCTCTTTCCTATAAGTATTATTCTATTGTCGGCGTCTATATTTGAATTTAAAATCGCTTCCGTTACGACTACATTATTTCCCGCTTCTATATTTGAAAATTGTATAAATTTGGCTATAACATCTCCGCCAGCTCTAACGAAACTATTTTCATTTCCTTGAATACCGAGCTTAACCATTATGTCGCCTTTTGCCTCGAGGTCGCATTTTCCAACCGTTCCCTGAATGTCTATATTTCCTTCGGCTTTAATCGAATAATTATCATTAACGCTTCCTTTAACAAGCACGCTTCCGATAAAATTGATATTTCCCGTTTCTGGTCCCACATCGCCCGCAACTTCGAATATAGGCTCTACGCTCAATAATTTTCCTTTCAAAACCACTTGCCCGTTTATAGAGGCGATTACAAATTTTCCATCGTCCGACATTTTTACATTATCGCCCAATATTTCTTTAGGGTCTATATCCTTTCCTCCTTTGGTTTCAATTTTATCTCCAAATACGGTCGTTCCTTCTTCGCCTTCGCTCGCTTCGATTTTTTCAGCCAACCTCTGCCCTTCTTCGACATTTTCGACAATGCTTAAATCTTTATAATCTATACTTTCTTCTTCGCCTATAAATTTAGGTATAATTTTTTTATTTACATTAACCAAAAATTCTATTTTCGCGTCTTTTCCATTGATTGGAGGATTGCCTTCCGCCGCAAGAATTGGGATATTAAAATTGCCTTCTTCCAAAGATTTATTAATACTTTCTTCTTGTATTCCGTAAACGATTCCGCTATTTTCAAGCAACTCCTTAATATCTATCAAATCCATTTCTCTTCCGCCGTTTGTGGGTTTGCTCATAGTTACAAAAGCTTGCATTTTATCTTCCGTAACGGAATAATTGAGTCTTGCATTATATGCCGCTTTTGAAGAATCCCACTCGGCTATTTTCTTATATTCGCCTTTCTGCTCGCTTAAAATCTTTTTAGCCAAATTGGAATCGTATTCTTTTATTCCAGATTCTATCAATTTTGATTCCAACGCGGCAATATCTTCTATCCTCTTTCCATCCGCCACAGGAGGAGACACTTTCAAAAATACGCCGTCTCTTTTTACTCTAACGATTATTTTCGTGTCTTTATCCACTAAAATATTATCTTCTTCGCCATTTTCAATAGAAGTATAATCTTTGTCCGTTCCCATATTTATTTTGGATTTTTCGTATTCTATATGAGTGTATCGGACAAATATTTTTCCTCCGCCTATTCCTAAAAATCCTCCGCTTCTGTCTCTAATCACTTTATAAGTCAATTCGTAAACGGGACATTGAAATATTGCGGATGCTTCTTGCATTCCCTGTTCCAAAGAATTAACATACAATTCCACCGAATGAGAATTTTGAGAATTATAAATATTCTTATAAAAATTACTTTGTAAAATTTTTCTTTTCAATTCGTTCATAAAATATCCTACGCTTAATAGTATTATAATAAAGCTTTTTTTATTTCCGAAAGACTATGCCTTAAATCTTGTATGGCTTTCGTATGAAGCTGAGATACCCTGCTCTCGGATACATCCAATACTTTGCCTATTTCTTTCAAAGTTAATTCATCATAATAATATAATATCAATACCTGCTGTTCTTTATCGGGAAGTCTTTTCAAAGCCTTCACTATCTCTTTTTGAACCTCTTCTCTTTCAGCTAAATATTCTGGATTTGTTTTATCGCTCGATTTTAAAGTATCTATAATAGAAATCTCATCCGAATCGTCTCCCAAATACCAAACCTCGCTTAAGGAAGTTGTAGAGGCTTGAATATTATATCCCATGATTTCATTATACTTAGCCAAATCTATATTAAGCATTTTAGCTATTTCTTGAGGCTGCGCTTTTCTTTTTAATTTTAATTCCAATACTTCGGTAGCTTCTTGAATCCTTTTTATATCTTTACGAACCGACCTTGGCAAACTATCTATTTTTCTAAATTCGTCATATATAGAACCTTGTATTCTCGTAAGCGCGTAAGTTTTGAATTTTATATCTCTATTTGGGTCATACTTGTCTATAGCATCCAAAAGTCCGAAAAATCCAAAACCTACTAAATCCTCAAAATCCACTCCTCTAATATTTGCCGTGTGTATTCTACCAGCTGCATATTTTACTAAAGGAGTATATTTTAGCACTATAGCCTCTCTTATATGAGGAGATGAAGTTTTTTTGAATTCCAACCAATATTCATGTTCGTTTTCATCGGTTATATTCGGTAATATGTCTTTTTTATTCTTTTTCATAATGAACCACTCTATTTAATTTTTTATTATAACTTATTAACTTTATTAAAAACTAAAAATAATTTGCCTTTATTTTCCTTTATCTTTCGCTATCGCCGTTCTTATTGCCAATGCGGCTTTTTCGGGGTCTTCCATAACTTCTCTTTCCATAACTCTTTCGTTTATTTTTTTATCGCCGCCGTAATAATCGCCCGAATCGGAAATATTCGGAGAACTTTGATAAGACGAAGCGTTTAATATAATATCTCCTATATCGCCTCTCAAGTTATCATAACCCGCTTTATTATTTTTATCAATATTAAAATCGTTTTTAACGGTCTCTTTTGGCTTAATAATATCTTCAAACGTTGAAGAGGAATTATTTTCGGGTTTTGATTCGGTTAATATATCGCCATCGCCAACATTAGAAGTTTGCAAATTATTCGTTTCTTCGGGCGAGGAATCGTTAGGAATATTGCCTAAAGTATCGTCCGAAACATTGGAAATAGTTTCAATATTGGAAGATTCTATTATATCCGCCAAATATTTCTTCAAAGCTATACTCAAACCGTATAATATCAATATGGTTATCACGGAAGAAATAAGCGCTTTCAAAATGGAAATATCGATTCTATTTTTCAAAATAACCGAAAGAATCAAAGTAGCCAAAAAAGATAAAGAGGTTATAAACAGAGTCAATTTTCCGAAATTGGACGAAAAATAACTTTTTAATTTATTAACTATATTCTCCATAACCGCTCCTAATTACTCTTTTTTATATTAGCGTTTTTTACATTGCCATTTTTTGTAAGAAAACGAGACAAAGTTTCCATAAAACCCGACAAACCTTTAGTATCTCTACTGTCGCTATATTCCATATCCGCAATTTTTTTTGCAATATTATGTATCGACATCGAAGCCTGACATTTATTGTCGTATTGATAAAAAGGAAATTGCTGCGAAACCGAATAAGGAATCGTTTTGTCTTCAAAAATATATCCCAAATATTTAACATCCATATTAAGATAATTTTTACTCGCGCTTATAATATTGTCGCTAACGACTTTAGCCTGCGAAGGTTTTGTAACTCTATTTACTAAAATTTTAATATCCGCTTCCGAATCTTCGCTCGCAATAACTTTGACTACCGAAAAAGCGTCCAATACAGCCGTAGGTTCTGGAGTCGTCACTATTATATTCTCATCCGAAGATAGCCAAAAATACGCCACTTGGTCGGAAATTCCCGCTCCAGTATCCACGATAATAATATCCGCATCATTTAAAGAATCCATACTGCTAATTAATTTGCTTAATCCCCTAGCCGACAAATTAGCCAAAGAAGAAAACCCAGAAGCTCCCGCAATATATCTTATTCCGTATTCCGTATCGACTACAATTTCATGCATTTTCTTAACGCCTTTTATGACATGATACAAATTATATTCGGGCATATTTCCCAATATAACATTGACATTTCCAAGTCCCAAATCGGCGTCTATCAAAAGAACATTCTGCCCCAATTCATGCAAAGCTATAGCCAAATTAACGGCTATATTGGTTTTGCCTACGCCTCCTTTACCGCTTGAAACGCTTATAATTCTTTGAGGTCGTTTGTCTTTTGCGCCCATCATTTTTCTTAATTCGTCCGCTTGGTCTTTCATAATATATTATAAATCCTAATTAATTATAAATTATTTTAAATTTCCATATAAACTTTCTATTATCTTTATTCCGTATTTTTTCGCCGTGGATATATCTTTTGGAACTCCCTGTCCATAAGTGACATAAGTTATCGGAGTTTTCGTCCCCGTTATTGCGCATACCGAAGAAGCCAAATAATCCGTCTCATCAACTTTCGTTAATATTATTCCTTTATAATTTGCGGGCTTAAAAGCCTCGAGTATTTTTACAGAATCTTTATATTTTGCAGTGGAACTCATAACGAGCTGAATATCCATATCGAATCTTCCAACCGTGCTAAAATATTTTGACATAGAAATTATCTCGTCCGTTCCTTTAGGAGAGCGTCCCATAGTGTCCACAAACAACAGAGAAGAGTTATCCATCTTTCTTATTTCCGCCCTCAAAGCTTCGGGATTGCTTGCGCTTGTAAACGGCACTTTTAAAATGCTCGCGTATCTTTGAAGTTGGTCGACAGCCGCTATTCTATAATTATCTATTGTCACAAAAGAAACTTTTCTACCCGACCTTATATATTGAGCCGCTATTTTCGGTATAGTCGTAGTTTTGCCGACTCCCGTTGGTCCCACAAAAACGATTATTTTCTTTTTATGCCCTATATCTATTCCGTCCGAAAGTATCAATTTGTTCGTAAAATATTTTTCTATTTCTTCTCTTATAATTTCGTTCGATTGGAAAAATCTCGCGTTGCTCGAAGTAAGCAAATATTCCCTCAAATTAAGTAAAGTCTCTTCGGGAAATTCTCTATCTCTTAAATAATTGAAACTTTCTTCCATAGCGTCCGCATTTTCAAAATTATCTCTATCGTCATCGCGATAATCTTTTCTCCTATCGTCAATATCGTTATTAAAATCAAAATCTTCTCTATTTTCTCTGATATATCTCGTTTTATTAATAGAGCTTCTTTCCGATTCGTAGCGATTATAATAATTATTGTTATTATTGTCGATATTTTTATTTCTATTAAAATTAGGAACATTGTTTTCAAAATATTCTTTAACAATATCTTTTACTTGCGACTCTACCATTTTTTTAATATTTTCGTCTATAGAATTTTTGCGATTATAATAACTGTCGCTTAACATCGAGTTTCCGAATAAAGAAGAATTATAAGAATTGTTAAAAGAAGATAAAGGATTAAAATTATTATTTTTTATTCTGTTATTAAAATTATTGTTATTAAAATTTTCCATTCTATCGTTATTAATTTTTTCGTCCATAATTCTTTCGTTAATGGTTTTTTCGGGCGAATTATTCGTTTGGATATTTGGAGATAAATTTAAACTATTATGAATGTCGTTATTTGTATCCGATTGAACGGTTGATTGAACTTCGGATTTTTTGATATATTGAGCCTCTTTTAAACGTTTAATCATATCCACTATTCTCTCTCCCATTTCGCTTCCGTCTATAGTTTCCGTGGTATATTTATGTTTATTCAATTCTTTTTCATCGCTTATAAGTTTATCCTCGTAAGAATCCAAATCGTTATCCTTATTGGAATATTCTTTAACGACACTTTTACTTTCGCTTTTTCTATTATGACTGCCAATAGGCATTACTCTAACGACCCATTCTGGCTTTTTGAACAATCCCAAAGGACCTTTCGGTTTTTCCTGCCACTCTTTTAATAACATAAAATTACTGCCATACTGCACCGTAGCTTTTGCATAAGCCTCCGTTTTTGTTTCCGCTCTAAATTCTTTTATATCCACTAATGCCATGATTATAACTCCTCAATTTTAATTTTGCTCTAAAACGCCGATAGAAACTTCAAATTCTTTTCTTATGATTCCAAAAATAGTTTTTCTTTTTAATTCTCTGATGCTGATAATAAAATAGCTTTCTCCGTATTTGTCTCTCGCTATTTTTTCAATCTGCTCTCTATTCTTTCCAAAAATTTTAATAGTCTTCATAATTTATTTTCTCCGTTTATCTATATTTTATTTAATAATTCTTACTATTTTCATTTAATGCTCGCCACTCCTTGAACATTATAACCTTGCATAATTTCGGCTGTGGATACCACTTTATATTTTCCAATATTCTTCACTATAAATTGATATAAAGGTTTTCTTATTAAAGGCGAAGTCAAAAATATTATCTCCGCTACTCCCGAATCGTTTACCAATTTTATCGCGTCTTTTATATTTTTAATCAAATTCTGCATGCTTTCAAAACTCATGGCTATCATTTGACTGCCTTGCAAATTTCCCGTATTGACGAGATTTTGAGCTATATTATTTTGCAATTGCTGACTAAATGTTATAACTTTAATATTTTTATCCGCGTCTGCAATCATTTGAGATATTTGAGGAGCGAGCCTGCTTCTCACAAGTTCGGTAGCTTGTTCGCTTCCCATAACAGAAATTGCATCGGCGATTCCTTCGAGTATTGCCACATTATTTTTAATAGGCACTTCCTCTTGCAAAAGATTCTGCAAAACTTTTTGTATATATCCGAGCGGACTTTCGTTATGAGGTTTAGCCGCCAATATTTCGGAGACAAGCGCTTTATTTTCGTCTTTGATTCTATCGAGCATTTCTTGAACTTCTTCTCTGCCGATAATGAGATTTGCGTTTCTTTTAATTATTTCGCTAAAATGAGTCGCTATAACCGTGCTTGGCTCGAATAGAGTAAATTTTTTCTGTTCGGCGTTATGTCTTTCGTCAACTTTAATCCAATAAGCGGGCAAACCGAACGCGGGTTCTTTTACCATTTCGGCTTCTTCCGTAGGTTTTTCTTTAGACTCCGAATTCAAAGCCAAAAGCATAGTCGGACGAACGAAATTTTTTGCCATTTCAATTCCGTTGATGCTTATCGTATATTCGTCTGGTTCTATCGCCTGATTATCGACAATACGAACGGGAGGAACTGCCAAACCGATTTCTAAAGCCAATTCTCTACGAACTCTGCTTATTCTATTTATCAAATCTCCGCCTTCCGATTCTAAAGCCAAAGGAATCAAAGAAGTTCCGACAGAAAGCTCGACTTTTTCTACTTTTAGTAAAGGAGTGACATCCAAAGGTCCCTGTTGAGTTTGTTCTGGAGCTTCCGCTTTAGTTCCGTCTTCGTTAATTCCAAGTTCTTTTTGTTCTTTTCTCATTAAATATCCCGCTAAAAATAAAGCGATAGATATTACCAATAACGCGGGTTTTGGAAATCCGGGCAAAATCATTAAAAAGAAAGCGAATCCCGAGCCTATAAATAAATTTTTAGGTTTTGCAAATATTTGAACGGCAATTTGAGTCGATAAATTATCCTCGCTGCTGCTTCTTGTAACTAAAAGTCCAGTAGCAAAACTCATAAAGAAAGCTGGAATCTGACTCACCAAACCGTCTCCGATTGTAAAACGAGTGTATGTGTCAATCGCCTGATTAAACGGCTCGCCTCTCATAGTCACGCCGATTATAAATCCGCCGACAATATTAATTACCGTAATAATCAAACCAGCTATAACATCTCCTTGAACGAATTTTGAAGCTCCGTCCATAGTTCCGTAAAAATCGCTCTCTCCTCTGATTTTCTTTCTCTTATCTTCCGCTTCTTTATCGTTAATAGCTCCCGCTTGAAGTTCGCTTTCAACCGCCATCATTTTTGAAGGCATACTATCGAGCGCAAATCTTGCCGCAACTTCCGATACTCTCGTAGCTCCTCTCGTGATAACCACAAATTGAACTATTATAAGAATAATAAATATTACGACTCCGACAACCACATTGCCCGCGACAACAAAATTGGCAAAAGCGGTAATTACTCTTCCGTCAAAACTTGCTCCTTGAGACAAAATCGCTCTCGTAGTGGAAACATTTAAAGCGAGTCTAAACGCCGTCATAACGAGCAGGACCGAAGGAAATACGCTAAAATCGCTCGCGCTTTTTATACTCAAAACCATAAGAAGTATTAAAAGAGAGATTATTATATTTATCACAAGAAGCAAATCCAAAATAAAAGTTGGCAAAGGTATGATTAACATCATAATAACCATAACCGCAGCTATAGCGAACATAACATCCGTATGTCTTCCTAAATTATTGGCATTAGGTATTTTGAAAGGAATATTCATTTCCGCCATTTTTTATCTCCTACATCGCTCTCGACATTTTTTCATCGCGTATTCTATAAACTTCGCCGAGTATTTTTGATACGACATGAAAAAGTTTTTCGGGTATATATTTTCCTATATCGACATTGTAAAATAACTCTCTTGCCAAAGGTTTATTTTCCACTATTTCAATTTCGTTTTCTTTCGCAATTTCTTTTATTCTTAAAGCTATATGGTCAGCTCCTTTCGCCGTCACCATAGGAGCGTAATCTCCGTTATTATATTTCAAGGCCACGGCAAAGTGAGTCGGGTTCGTTATTATAACATCCGCTTCTGGCACGGCTTTAAGCATTGTTCTATTTACTATCTTTCTTGCCATTTCTTGCAACTGACTTTTTACCAAAGGGTCTCCTTCCATTTCTTTAAACTCTTCTTTCATTTCATACTTTGTCATTTTCAAACTTTTTATATGCTGTCTTCTTTGAAAGAAATAATCGAATACGGAAACTATTATTAAAAATACTATAACTTTCGCAAGCATTTCCAAAACTATAAAGAAAAACACATTCATAGCTTGAGAGAGTTCCATATTAATCATATTAAATAATTCGTTTCGTTTTCCGTTTATAGTCGTAAAAGTAAGAATGGCTATTACAATCATTTTAAAAAGTATTTTAGAAAGATTCATTAAATTTTGAGGAGAGACAAAAACTCTCTCTTTGAAATTCGTCCAAGTAGGCGCTATTCTTTTGAAATTAGGTTTCAATTTTTTAACGGTAAATAAAAATCTCGTTTGAGCCAAATTGACTCCGACTCCCACTATCAAAGCGGCAAATAAAATTATTCCCGCAGTTTTAGCGACTAAAAATATTATACTTAAAAATATATCGGGCAAACTATTTAAATTCATTGTGTTATCCGCGTCCGATATTTTATTTATAATTTCCATGAAAAACTGCCCAACCGTATGCGTCAAATATCCCGCCAAAATAAATATCAATCCCAAAGTCACGGCTAATACCAAAGTTTGATTTATTTCTACGGAATTTACTACTCTACCCCTTCCTCTCTCG
>NZ_SJDU01000250.1 GCF_005518285.1 Brachyspira catarrhinii
AAACTTATAGATAATCCGAATAAAGAAATCGATTTTGATAAAATGGTGGAAGGTTTAATAGAATTCAAAAAAGTATTTAAAGGCGAATATTGGCTTGAAATATTTTTGCTTAAAGACATAAACGACAACGAAGACGAACTTGACGATATAATAAAAATCGTAAAAAAAATTAAACCAGACAGAATTCAACTTATAACGGCGACACGAAGAGTGGCAAACGAAAAAGCTAAAGCGTTAACGGACGAAGAACTAAAAAAAATAAAAAAATATTTTAATGCAAAATGCGATATTGAAATCGATATTCCGAGTGTTTCGGATAATCATAAAGGAAATACGAAAAAAATTACCGAAGAAGATATTGTAAATTTTTTAATTCGTCAGCCCGACACCGCTTATTTAATAGCGAAAAGTTTTAACGAAGAAGAAAAAAGAGTTAAGGAACTACTTGACGTTCTTATTAAGAAAAACAAGGTTAGAGAGGAGGTTGTTAATGGTGTAGTTTCTTACGCGGTTAATATTTAATTTTTTAATTCTATTTCCTAATAAAAACTAAATTCATTCAAATATAATCCTTTCCGCTTGACTTTTAGCGTCTTCCAAAATTTTTTTAGCTTCTTTTTGTAAATTTATAACTTTTTTATTTCTAAACATCACTATACTTATGTCTACGGTTGCCAAATCAAAAAATTATATTTTTAATTTTAGGCTTGTATAATACAATAAATTTTATATAATTTTTACTATGTTCAATTAAAAATACTTGAGGAAATATTGTGCAAATATTATTTGGAAAAATAAAAAACTTTTCGTATAAAAAATTTTGGAGAGAAGAATTAAAAACTTTTGATTTAAATTCTAAAAGTATCGATATAAACGATTTGCCAAGTAAATGCAATATTCAAATCAATAATAAAATTATGTCAATAAGCAAATGGGTAAGTCCTAAAAGAACTCGCTCGTATCCTTATGCAAGAGTATATGATAGTTTTGATTCTTTCGGCGGTAAAGTTGCGACTATAATTCCAATAATCAAAGACGAAGGAATTGACGGAGATATGGATTATTTGCAATGGGATACGATTTCTTTAATGAGTTTGCTTAATGTATATGTTATATTGGGTTTCTACGAAGATGCCGAAAAAAATATTAGAAATGCAAATAAACCGAATAAAATAACGAATCAAAAATTAAAATCAAGCTTCATATATAATCAACTTGAAATATTAAGCGCTTATCACCAATCCGCGTTGCATTGGAATCTTAATCAATTAAATAGCGAAAATTTATTAAATATTATAAATAAAGCAAAAACTTCTTATAAAGAGATTTCGCAAAAACTTAAAATAAAACTTCATGATTTAAAAAATATAGATAAATTTAAAATCAATATCACTAAAGATAGAGAAGCTTTTATGCAATATTCAAGATATAAGGCAAAAAACGCTCAAAATAGAGAAGTTTTAACATTACACAATAAAGAATCTGTCGGAATAGGAGAAAAAGCAAAAATAGAAATAGAAAATTATTTAGGCGGATATTATTATTTTACTATTGACGATGTTTTAGATAAAGATAATTATTTGTATTTAATTGAAAGTAAGCATAGCAATGATTCTATTTTGCCATCGAATGACGATATTAAAGACGGATTATTGAAGCTTATGATTTATAATAATCTATGCGAAATTAGGGATTCTAAAAATAAAAGAAATTTTAAAATAGTTTTGCGTTTAACTTCAAATAAATTAAAAAGCAATATGGAGTTGCCGAATAATAATTTAGAATATTTTATAAAATCAAATCAATTAAATAAAAAACAAATAGAAATTATATATAAATTAAATTCCGAATGCGAAGAAAATAAATTTAATATATGGTTTCAAAAGGCGCAAATATGAGTTTAATAAAATCGCCTTTGCGTTATCCAGGCGGTAAAAGTAGAGCGGTAAAATTTTTATATCAATATTTTCCCAAAGATTTTAATATATATAAAGAGCCATTTTTTGGAGGCGGTTCTGTAGGAATTTATATTTTCCAAATAATGAAAAATATAAAAATATACGCGAACGATTTAAATTACGAATTATATTGTTTTTGGCAAAGTTTAAAAATGCAACCCGATAAATTGATAGATGGAATCGTTGAATTAAAAAGTAAATTTAAAAACGGCAAAGAATTATATAACTTTATTCTATATAGAAGAGATTTTAATCTTTCTATGCTTGAGAGAGGAATTGATTTTTTTATTCTTAATAGAATTACTTTTTCGGGCATTGTCGATAGCGGCGGATTTTCTCAAAAAGCTTACGAATCGAGATTTACAATAAGTTCTATCGATAGATTAAAAAATACTCATAAAATAATTAAGAATTTTAATTTTTCATGCGATAATTTTTTTAATTCGATAGATAACAATTTTGAAAATCAAAAAGACATTTTTATTTTTTTAGACCCGCCTTATTATAGTTCGGTAAAATCTAAATTATATGGGAAAAAAGGAATTTTGCATTCAAATTTTAATCATGAAAATTTGAGAGATTATTTATATAAAACCAAATCTAAGTTTTTGCTTACTTATGATAATTGCGAATATATAAAAGAACTTTATAAAGATTTTTATACTCTCGAATGGAATTTGCAATATGGAATGAATAACTATAAACAAAAAAATGCGGATATTGGAAAAGAATTATTGATAAGCAATTATGATTTGAAATTTTATAATAATTCGTCTTATGATAAAAATGTTAAAGAATTATATTTGCATAAAGTTTTATAAATAAATTTCATTATTCATAACTCTCGCTATTTCAGTCAATTCTATTATATAGTCTTCGAAATGCAAAGAAACTTTATTTATATCTTTCATAAATAGCCTTAATAGTTTTAATCGTTGGGTTATAATATAGTATCGACAATATATATTTTTTCTAAATTGTTTAATGACTTAAGATAACAAATGAAGATTAAATTTTTTATTCAAATAAATGTTTGATATAATCGGAATTATCATTTTGTAGAGCGTAATAAAAATAAAGTGCTATAGGAGATTGTTAATGGGGTAGTTTCTTATGCGGTTAATATTTAAAGCCCTATTTCAAGTATCTCCAAAACTTTATCTCCAGCGGGAACTTTTATTGTAACGGTATCGCCGACTTTTTTTGTAAGCAGTCCTTTTGAGATTGGAGTTATTATGGTTATTTGATTTTTTGAAATATCCGCTTCGAGTTCGCCGACTATTTTATACTCTGAAACCGCTCCCGTATTTTTGTCTTTTACTTTTACTCGTTTTCCAAAAGTCACCGTGTCTTTATCCAATTTGGAAGGGTCGATTATTTCGCAGCCCGCCAAATCGCTTTCCAATTTCGATATTTGCGCTTGAAGAAGCCCTTGCCTTTCTCTTGCCGCATGATATTCAGCGTTTTCTTTTAAGTCGCCTTTTTCTCTCGCCTCCGTTGATTCCGCCGTCAAGCCCCAAATCTATTATA
>NZ_SJDU01000251.1 GCF_005518285.1 Brachyspira catarrhinii
GTTTTGAAGAGAGTTTTCGGATATTGCATAAACGGAAATGTGCGAGATAAAGACGGCGTGAGTTCATGTTTAATCTTTGCGGAAATTCTGGCTTATTGTAAAGACAACGATATGACTTTAGCCGATTATTTGGAAAGTCTTTACGAAAAATACGGATATTTTTACGAAGAGACAATTTCGATAACCAAAAAAGGAGCGGACGGAGCGAAAGCGATTGAAGATATGATGACTTATTATAGAAATAATATGCCGAAAGAAATTTCTGGCGTGGAAGTCGTTCATATAAGCGATTATGAGAAAAAAGAAGTTTATGCAAATGACGGAAAAAAGATAAAAGATATAACTCTTCCAAAGTCGAATGTTCTTCAATATATACTTAAAGATAATACAAAAATTACGATTCGCCCTTCTGGAACAGAGCCTAAAATTAAATTTTATTTCGAGGTTTGCGTTAAGGAAAGCAAGGATAAGAGAGTTTCGGTAGCAAAAGAAAAAGTGGCAAATTTTAAGAAGTTTATTAAAGAATAAAATTTTTAAATAAAATATAAAAGGAATATTATGAATTTATTCGATTATATTAGATACAATTTATTAAATATAAGAACGCCAGAATTGGTGGATAAAATGCGTATCCATGAATATGCAAAAAAAGTATCCGCTCAAAAGTATAAGTTTGTGGACATAAAGACAAAAAATATAACTTCAAATTGCGCAAAATTTATATTTGAAATATATAAAATCGTGGGGTATTTATTAAACGCCTTAAAAGACGAATTTATAATAAAAGACGGAAAACAATTTTCCTACTATTTGATAGAAGTCTCTTTTAATAAAGAAATGAAAGAAATATACGCGACTTTGAATAAAGAATATATGCTTGAAAGAATTAAAAAAGGCGAAAATCCGAATAATGTATTTAAAGAAATAAAAGAAAATTTCGTTAAATTCAAAAATTATTTGGGAGGAGAAAACGGAAAAGAAATAAATCTAACTTTCAATTTGCTAAAAGATTTTGCCAATATATCGAATTTCGATTTCTTTTTATTTTTAAGGTCTTTTTGCCCATCGTTTGTGGACGGAGTATATAATTCTAATCCCGTTTTTAAAAATACTTCCAACGCTCAAGTAGTTGACGATTTGACGAAATTGGACGATGCGGTAAACGGCATAATAATAAAAAAAGAACTTATATCGGCGCTGAATATATTTTGCAAATATGCGGGACTATCTCCAATACCCGATAAAAATATGAAAGCGCTTTTAACGAGAATAAAATATTTGCAAACTCCAGAATTATTAAGCGACATAATAATTTTTCTTCTTAAAGATTTTACTTACAAACCCCATGTTTCCTATTCGGATGCAAATATATTCGTAAATTATATTACCGATTTTACCAAAAACTTAAAAAACGATATGGAAAGCATAGTCAAAGATATAAAGAGCAGCAAAATAGCGAGCATAAGAAATAAAACTTTCAGCGGAATAGAAATATTAAAACTAACCAATGTTAACGAAGATAAAAATTCGCAGTTGGAAGAATACGATTGCGAGATTTTTACCTGTGTCGAGCCTTTGCAATATATTAAAACTTTTGTATCAGAAATATTCGATATGGAATATAAAGCGCCGTTAAACGATATGTTTTTAGGTTGCGAGTTCGTTCATAAGGAAAGAAGCTCTCAAGGTTTGGACGCTTTCTATACTTTAAACGATTCCAAAGAAGAAATACAAATGTTCGATTCTACTTTGAGTCCCGAGTCGGATAATTTCAAAAGGCTTAAAAATTGGATTGTATCGAAAAATAAAGCTAACGCAAATAGAGATTTAATAGAAAATATGGTAAAGAAAATAGACGGAGAAGGGAATAAAATCGTCCTAAATGTATATAATTCGGTTTTGGATTTAACCACAATATTAAAAAATATAATAGAGGACTGCGTAAACGGAACTAAAAGGGAAATTTCAAATTCAAGCAAAGTGTCGAATTTGGAAAAATTTAATGTCACGGTTGCAAGAGCGATGTTGGAAGATTTTGAGAATTTTATTTCGCTTATGAAAAATTTTGTCAGATAATTTTTAGGAATAATATTTAATGAAAAAAAATCATAAAACTATAATTCAAATAATAATTGGAATAGCGATAAGCGTCCTATGTTTATATTTCGCTTTCAGAGGAATAAATTTAAAAGAATCAATAGAAATAGTTAAAAATGTTAAAGTTCCTTATGTTATAATTTCCTTGATTTTAAGCGTCATTATAATCGTATTTAGAGCTTTAAGATGGGAATGTTTTATACCATTAAAAGAGCCAATAAAAAAAAGAACTATAATAGCTTCGGTTTATATCGGTTATATGGCAAGCAATGTTCTTCCCGCTAAACTTGGAGAAGTCGTGCGAGCTTATATACTCGGTGCTAAAGAAGGAGTAAGCAAATCGGCGGTTTTCGCGTCAGTTGTAACCGAAAGATTGTTCGATGTAATAACGGGAGTCGTCATACTTTCAATTTCGCTTATATTTATTCCAAATTTGCCCGATACGGTTTTATACGCGGCTTTTTTCTTATTTGTAGTTTCGGTTGTCGGAATAATTATTTTGGTGTTTTTAAGTTTTAATAAATCTTTTGCTCATAAAGTTTTTAATAAAATATTTGGAATTTTGCCTCAAAAAATATCCGTTAAATTAATAGAATTTTCCTGCAATTTTATTGACGGAATAGGAATTAAAAGCGACATTAAACATATATTTTTAATTTTTTTATACACGGCTTTATATTTAATCGGGCAGATATTTACGATAGGATTTCTTTTAACAGCCTTCGACATAAAGGCTTCTCCGATAATAGCTCTATTTATATTTGCGGCGGGCGGTTTCGGTTTTGCAGTTCCTTCAGCTCCATCGGGGATTGGACCTTTCGAGTGGGCAATAATTTTCGGACTTTCTTTAATAGGAGTAGATAAATCGGTAGCCGCTCCATACGCTTTGGTATATCATATAATGGGAATAGTTCCGATTACAATAATAGGTTTTATATTTTTATTCGCTTTAGGAATAGATTTAAAATCTGCAACGAAGAGATAAAACACAATTTTAAGCGGATTGCTTCACTGGCAACATGCCTGCTTTAGCGCCGTTAGCACACGCTGTGAGCCGCGAGGCGATTACAATCTTTAGCCGTCATTCGCCAGAGGCGTCCCTGCGGGAACGAGTGAAACGAAGTAATCTATTCAGTGTGGATTGCCACGCCTCTTGCCAAACGGCACACCTTCGGTGTCGAGGCTCGCAATGACAAAATTTTTTGCAATGACGATGACAATGCTTTTATTGTATAATCGATTAATAAATTTGATAAGTAAAGTAATAAATTAAAGTTTCCCCACTTTCTTTTATGCTTAATCCCGTATGTTCCGATATAAATTGATTATCAAGT
>NZ_SJDU01000252.1 GCF_005518285.1 Brachyspira catarrhinii
GTAGTTTTATTCATATTTTGACAATTCATGCCAATTTCTCCCAACAAATTATTTTTTATTGAGTAAATTATACAACATTTAGAAAATTTGTCAACTATATTTTAACTTTTATAATAAATTTTATTATAATGAAAATAAATAAAGAGTAATTACAGTAATAATTATAAAGATATAATCGAATTGTTAAAAAAATAAATAGGCTTCATTTATAAATTAAACAAAGCCTATTATATTATTATAACGAATTAAAATTTATGAATGTCTACATTTTTCTCCAATCTTTCCAATTCGCTTTTCAAAAAGTTTTTCCATTCGTTTGGACGGAATATTGGCGAGGTTATAAATATATCCTTGTCTCCTCTGCCCGACATATTGACTATAATAACATCGTCCTTATTGTAATTTTTGGCATATTCCATAGCCTTCGCTCCAGCATGAGCGCTTTCGAGAGCGAATATAACGCCTTCGTTTTTGGCGAATTCTTTGACGGCATTAACGGTTTCTTTATCGGTAGCGTAAGTAAATTCTATTCTTCCGCTTTCTCCCAAATATGCAAGTTGAGGTCCAACTCCAGGATAATCCAAACCCGCCGATATCGACATCGTTTCCGCTATTTCGTCATTTTCTTTTAATATAAATTTACTTTTATAACCTTGAGCGGTAAAATCTTTAGCGTGAGGATTTTTCATCCTAACGGCATTTTCTCCAAGTTTCATACTTATTCCGCCTCCTTCTACCGCTATAAGTTTTGGACTTTGTTTTTCTATAAAAGGCTCGAAAAATCCTATCGCGTTAGAACCTCCGCCAACGCATGCGATTAAAGCTTTAACATTCAACTTTTTTTCTTCAATCTGTTTTTCAAGTTCTCTTCCTATTACCGATTGAAAAGTCCTCACAATATCGGGATAAGGGCTTGGTCCCACGGCGCTTCCGAGTAAATAATGAGTATCGCTCAAATCTTTAACCCAATCTTCCAACGCCATATCCACCGCATCCTTTAGTCCTCGTCCTCCTCTTTTAACCGCGACTACTTTCGCTCCGTATAATTCCATAGAAGCGACATTCGGTTGCTGCCTTTTAACATCGATTTCGCCCATATATATCGAACATTCGAGTCCGAGTTTTGCGCATGCCGCCGCCGTTGCGAGTCCATGCTGTCCCGCTCCCGTTTCGGCAATAACTTTTTTCTTGCCCATTCTTTTTGCAAGTAAAGCCTGCCCTATGGCGTTATTGATTTTATGAGCGCCCGTATGAGCCAAACCTTCCAACTTCACATAAATCTTTGCTCCGCCGATTTTTTCGGATAGATTTTTTGCATACATCAAAGGAGTCGGTCTGCCGATATAATCGTTTCTCAACTCTTCAAGTTCGTTTAAAAAATCTTTGTCTTTGATATAATGCGAAAAAGCGCTCTCCAATTCGATTAAGATTTTCTCCAATTCTTCGGGAACAAATCTTCCTCCAAATTTCCCAAAGAATCCATTATTACTATTAGTCATTTTTAATCCTCCATTATCTTAATTAGTAATACTATAAATAGTAGTATATATTATATTAAAAAAATTGTCAACCTTATTTTTTAAATTTTTTAAAATATAAAATCTTTTCATTTATTAAAAAATAATTTATAATAAATAGAATTTTATAATAAAAATTATGATGGTAAAAATGAAACTTATAAATATAGAAAAAATTAAAGAAGCGAGAGAGAGATTAAACGGAGTAATAGCTTACAACAAACTTGCATTCGCTCCTCGTTTAAGCAAAATTGCAATGGAATATGGCGATGTTCTCATAACTATGGCGCTTGAAATTAAAGGTTTGTAACATAAAAAAATAGTTTTGGAAAATCTGCAAAAAGCTAATTATGAATTTAAAGAAATTTTTTAGAATAGTTTTTGATTTTAAAATTTAGTTTTTATTTATTGAATTTTTACTTATATTATAATAATATAAATCATTATGGAAAATGAAATACAGAATACGGAAAAAACGAATTTTGAAGAATTTAAAGTTTCTTTATCGAGTATAGATTACGAAGGACCATTGTCAATCCTTTTCGATATGCTTAAAAGAAGCGAAAAAAATATATACGAAGTTTCTATTTTGGAAATTATTGACCAATTCATAGAATATTTGAAAAAACAAGCGGCTTTGAATCTCAATTATACGGGAGATTTTTTGCTTGTCGCTTCGGAGTTTCATTTATATAAATCGAAAATGTTGCTTCCGCATGATATGGACGAAGATAAATTTACCGACAGATTAAAATTTGAAATTGTCGAACAGATGCTCGAGTTTCAAAGATATAAAATTGTTTCGGAAGAGCTTGATAAATTGCAGGAAATTTCCGATTCGATTTTTGAAAGAAAAGATACGGAAAGAATAAAATTTTTTCAGAATAATAATTATGCGGACGATAACGAAATCGCTTGGAAAGATATTAAACTTTACGATTTGGTTTATTCTTTTGCGAAAATTCAATTTGTTCCAGAAACGGATTTGGCGGTTTTGTCGGGAATGGCTAATTTCCATATTGACAACGCTATTGATATGGTTCGAATAAAACTTTCGGAGAATAAAATATTCCCTTTCGTTATGCTTTTCAAAAACGGAGTCACAAAAAGAGAACTTGTTACTTTCTTTTTGGCAATTTTGGAAATGGTTAAAGAAAAAGAAATTTTACTGAAGCAGGAAACAAAATTTAAAGAGATTTATGTTTTTAAAAGAGAAGAAAATTCCATAACGACTAAAATTGAAGAAATTGCGGAAAATAATAATTAAAAAAATATAATAAAATGCGGATTATAAAATGAGCGAAAATATAAAAGGAGTATTGCATAAAAAAAATATTTCTTTGAAAAAATTTAATAATTTTAGAATAAATGCCAAAGCTTTAAATTTCTATATTCCCGAAACAATAAACGGTTTTGTAGATTTGCTTAAATATTTTGAAGAAAGTCAAAAAAAATATTTTATTCTGGGAGGCGGAAGCAATATATTATTCGTAGACGAAATTATAGAAATTCCAATAATATTCACTGGATTTTTTAGCAGAATTGAAAATTATTCTAACAGCATTTTAAGTTATTCGGGAGCTAAAGTTGTCGATTTGATTAAACATTCTTATAAAAATTCTTTCGGCGGTTTGGAATTTTTATTCGGCTTGCCAGGAACGGTTGGCGGAGCGACTTATATGAACGCAAGATGCTACGAACATTCTATTTCGGAATTTATAGAAAGCGTAGGAATAATAGACGACAATTTTGAATATAATCATATAGGAATCGAAGATTGCGATTATGATTATAAAAAAAGCGTTTTTCAAAATAGAAAATATATTATTATAGATGTAAAATTAAAATTAAATAAAAAAGATAAAAAATCAATAAAATCCGAAATGAATAAATATTTGAAA
>NZ_SJDU01000253.1 GCF_005518285.1 Brachyspira catarrhinii
ATCTGGCGTTATGGAGAAAGAAAAATCTGGCGTTATGGAGAAATAAAAGAGAAGCGAATATTTCTTTGTCCGAATTATATAAAAATGGAGGAAGGCGAGAAGTTTTTAAAGCGATTGAAATTACTACGGGAAAAAAAATTGCTTATAAAATAACCGTTGATAATAATCAAATTTCGGATATTGTAGATTTGATTGGCGGAGTGAGAATGTATATTGAAGAGCCAATTAACGAAGAAAATCTATCTTTCGATATAGGAGAATGGATTTTTTACGGAAACAAAGTCGTTTCTTACTTGCATTATTTGACTATGGCGGGTTATGAGGAAATAGAAACTTTATACCGATTGGAAGACATTATTATAAATTCTATGATAGGAATCATACAAAATCCCGAACTTAAAAATATAATGCTTTCAAAAGATATGAGAGACAAAATAGCTTCAAGAATGAAATCGAATTTACGCCCGCCAGATATTAAAATTTTATTCGATATGTTGGCAAACAGTAGCGAAAGAACTTTGATTGTGGAATCTGCGGACGCGAATATGAACGAGCGAGGATTATTAACTCCCATATTGGAAGGAGAAGCTTTGATTAAACAGTTGGACGATTTGACTTTATATGTGGGACTTAAAACTCAAAAAAGCGAACTTGAAACGGAAGATGTAAGTTTGATAGTTTTGAACGGCACGGGAATCGGAGGACTTGCCGACAGAATAAGCATAAGAATGAGATATAGAGGTTTTAAGGCGGGAGAATACGGAAATTTTAGAATAAATAATTTGAACGAAAGCGTGGTTCTTATAAGGAACGGACAAATTGAAAAAAGTTTTATAGTGGCGAGAGAATGCAGAATAAATAGAGTTTACGCAAAAACGGACAGAAGACTTTTAAATAACGCCGTTTTAATATTGGGGAACGATTATTATGAAATCACAAGATAAAAACATTAAAAAAAATATTGAAAAAAACATTAACGAAAATAGAGCGAATAAAAAAATTAATAAAAAATTTATCGACAGAGAAAAAGCTAAAGATATAACTTTGAAAGCCGCTAAAATTTTAGACGATAAAAAACTCGAGGAGATAAAAGTTTTGGATTTGGACAATATAACTTCTTTGTCGGATTTTTTTATTTTAGCTACGGCTTCATCTTCGCCACAAATGAAAGCGGGAGCGGACGCGGTTTATAAAGAATTGAAAGAAGAGGGAATATTGCCTTATTCTGAAAACGAAAATACTTCCGAATCTCTTTGGCATTTAAGCGATTACGGTTTTTTGGTTATTCATATATTTACGAAAGAAGGAAGGGAATATTACGATTTGGATAAATTATGGCTCGAAGCTAAAGAAATAGAATTTAATAATAATTTAAATAATAAAAAAAATAAAAAAGAAAAATAAAATGAAAGGAGAATTTCATGAAAAGAACAATTTTTATAACGGCTTTAATTTTTAGTATAGTATTTGCTAAAGAATCTTTTGCAAGCAGCGGATGGCAATTCGGATTAAATATTCCAATCGGAGCGAGTTTCGGATTTTATAAAGTTCGTTTCTCTTCGGACGCTCCTCAAACATATAAAGACAATTACGCTCAAAGAAAATCTTCCGTAGGTTTCGATTCGGGATTGACATTGCAGGTTGGATATTTGATAGGAGATGGCGAAAAAGGAATAAGTTTATTAGCGGATGTCGGATATTCGCATGACACTTTCGCAATAAAAGGAAACGACATAAAAGAATATTATACTTTTGAAAATATGCAACTTGGAATACTTCCTAAATTTCACAAAGGAAATTATGCGGTAGGTTTCGGAATAGGAATCAAAATTCCTTTTCAATTGATTCATACTGCGGAAAGTTATGTTAACAATGTAAAAAGCGAAACTATGACAAAATATAACGTTGACCAATTGGATAGCATTTTTAAAAACGCTCTTATAACTTATGTTAAATTTTCGTTCGATTATTCTTTTTATTTTTCCGAAAAGATTGCGATTCTATTCGGCGCTTATATTGGCGGAGATTTTAATTTGGACGCGAGAGGAACTGAAAAAGTTTATATTGAAAATAGGCATTTATCTTCTTTAGATATAGGTTTGCAATTAGGAGTAAAACTCGGAAACGGATTATAATTACTTTTTGCGGATTTTTTTCATTTTGATTTCATCGTAAAAAGAAATTCGATAAGAATATTTTTTTATCGTTTTATCCAAAGTCTCCAAATCGGGCTTTATATATAACGACACCGAAACCAAATCGGATGTCCACCATAAAATATATTCTTCAAAAGGTTTGTCGTAAAAAGTATAGTATTTAATGTCGGTTTTTGAAACTTCGCCGAACTCTCCGATTAATTTTTCTTTTATATCGTCTATTTTAGATTTTTCCGATGGATAAGAAAATCTCGGATTATTATAACTGTATCCTATATGATTGCAGATTTCTATTCTATATAAATAATTATCGTGAAAATATAAATAATAGGCGGTTTCGTCTTTATCGTTTTTATAAATATTAAGCAAAGTATTATCGTTTAATTCTACGGTTTCAAAAAAATCGGCGTATAGAATTAAATTATAATTGGTAATTTTATCGTTCGCTTCTTCCTCGCTCATTGCGAATTTTAAACTCTTATAACCGTTCAAATCGAAAAATGCGGGAAGTTGAGCGAAAAGAAAATTTCCCATTAAAAAAAATATTATTAAAATTTTCATTTATAATTATTTATTCTTATAAAAATTTTTAATTATATTCAAAGCCTCTTTCGGAGTTTCCATAAAATGAAGCAAATCCAAATCTTCATTGTCTATATATTTTTCTTTAATCATATCTTTTTTTATCCATCCCAAAAGGTCTTTATAAAATTCTTTTCCGTAAACTATCACTGGAATTCTATGCAATACTTTAGTTTGTATTAAAGTTAAGGTTTCAAACATTTCGTCCATAGTTCCAAATCCGCCGGGAAATATTATCAAAGCCTTCGCGTATTTTACGAACATAACTTTTCTTGCAAAAAAATATCTGAATTTAATTTCTTCTTTAACATAAGGATTGGTTTTTTGTTCATACGGAAGTTCTATGCATAATCCAATCGAGTTTCCGTTGGCATCGTAAGCGCCTCTGTTTCCCGCTTCCATTATTCCAGGTCCGCCTCCCGTTATTATGTCGTATTTATTTTTTGCGAGTAATTTCGCCGTTTCGTAAGCCGCCTTATAGTGAGGATGTTCGGGTTTTGTTCTTGCGCTTCCGAAAATCGTCACGCAGTTTTTATAATAAGACATAGTCTCAAAACCTTCTACAAATTCTCCCATTATTCTAAATATACGCCATGATTCTTGTTGCATATCTGAATTTTGTAATTCGTAATTTTCTCTTCTCATTTAGCAATTCTCCAATTTGAT
>NZ_SJDU01000254.1 GCF_005518285.1 Brachyspira catarrhinii
GACATAAATAAATTAAGCTGGGACGAAGTAAAAAATCTTATTAATTAATAAGATTTTTTCGATATTTTGTAGTATAATTATAAACTAAGGGTTATTAAATGGAATTAAGTTATATTAGTCTTTTCAGTGGTGCTGGAATTGGTTGTTATAAACTTAATAATTTAGGATTTAAATGTATAGCCACAGTAGAAAAAGAGTATAAAAGGTTATTAATACAAAAAATTAATAAAAAATGTGAAAATGAGAGTGGTTATATATGTTCTGACTTAAGTTTAGATTCTACAAAGCAGGATATATACGACATAGTAAATAAAATATTAGGAAATGATTCTTTAACTTTACTTGTAGCAACTCCTCCATGTCAGGGTATGAGCGTTGCTAATCATAAAAAAAATAATGAGAAAAATAGAAATTCATTAATTGTAGATTCTGTAAAAATAACAAAATATTTATTACCTAATTTTTTTATTTTTGAAAATGTATCGTCTTTTTTGAATACAATATGTTTTGATGGAGAAAATGATATAAAAATATCAGAATTAATTTATAATTATTTAGGTGAAGATTATTTTATTTATTCAAAAGTTGTAAATTTTAAAAATTATGGAGCTAATTCTAGTAGGACTAGAACTTTAGTTATAGGTGCTAAAAAAAAATTAAATATAAGTCCATTAAATTTATTTCCTAATTATGTTAAAGAGAAAACTTTGCACGAAGTTATTGGAGGTTTAAAAAGTTTAAAAATAATGGGGGAAATTGATAATGAAGACATATTTCATCAGTTTAGAAAATATGATATAAAAATGCTTGATTGGATAAAAGATATAAAAGAAGGTCAAAGTGCTTTTGATAATGATGAGTATAATAAAAGACCTCATAAAGTTATCAATTCAATTATAGTTGAAAATACTAATAAAAATGGGGATAAATATAAAAGGCAATATTGGGATAAAGTAGGTCCATGTATACATACAAGAAATGATATTTTATCTTCACAAAATACCATACATCCAACAGATAATAGAGTATTTAGTATTAGAGAGTTAATGGAATTGATGAATATACCTAAAACTTTTAAATGGTCTTCAGATGATTTAAGTAAATTAACTTTAATTGAAAAAGAATTATTCTTAAAACAAAATGAACTTAATATACGTAAATGTATAGGAGAGGCTGTTCCATCAGTTATATTTGAAGAAATATCAAAAAATATAATATTTGAATTAAATAAAAAATGTTTAGATAAAAAAGATATTAATGAAATATTAAATAATGATTATGTTAGTTTTATAAAAGAGAATTATAAAAAATTATATTTTGATGATATTGTAAAAATAGTTGAATTGAGTAAAAATGATAGAAAATTAAATGCCTCTTTTTTTACTCCCCAATACATATGCTTTGATATCATTAAAGATTTACCTGAATTTTCAAATAAAGATGTTATACGTATTTTAGAACCTAGTTGTGGTATAGGTTCATTTTTACCGCAATTAATTAATAAGTATCAAGGTAAAAAATTGGAAATAGATTGTATGGATATTGATATTGAAAATATTAGTATAGCAAAGAATATATTTTTTAATGATAATAATATAACATTTAATTTTATTAATGCTGATTTCTTATTATATGATATAGATAAGAAGTACGATATTGTAGTAGGTAATCCACCTTTTGGGAATATAGTAAAAGATAAAAAATTATTAAGAGAATACAAAAAAAGATCTTCATTAAATAATACTAATAATATTTTTGCTTTTTTTGTAGAAAAAGTATTAAATGTTGCTGAATTTGTTTTTTTTATAACCCCAAAATCTATTTTGAGTGCACCAGAATTTAGCGATTTAAGAAAACTATTGAATAATAAGAAAATTCTTATAATAAAAGATTATGGGGAAAAAGCTTTTGACATAAAAATAGAAACTATTAGCTTTTTAGTAGAAAATAAAAAATCAACTAATGTTTCTAAAACTATAATATATTATCATAATAAAAAAAATAGAGAAATGAAACATCAATATTATATTACAGAAAATATATTTGATATTTGGCTTTTATATAGAGATAGTTTTTTTGACTCTATTTATGAAAAAATGGAATTTAAAGTTTTTAATGTTTTTAGAGATAGACAAATAACTAAAAAGATTCTTAAAGATAATGGAAAATATAGAGTATTAAAGTCTAGAAATATAATTAATAATGGTATTATAGATATTCCAAAATATGATAAGTTTATTGATGATATTAATGGTCTAGCAGTTAGTAAGTTTTTAAATATTAATAAACAAGTTATATTAGTGCCTAACTTGACATATTATCCAAGAGCAGCTATACTACCTAATAATTGCATAGTTGATGGATCTGTTGCTATTTTAACCACGGATAGATATATAGATTCTGATGATTTAGATTATTTTAGTAGTTCAGAATTTTATAGATTTTATAAAATAGCGAGAAATTATTCAACTAGAACTATGAATATAGATTCGAATTCAGTTAAATTTTTTGGAATTTTGAAGAATAAATATAAAAATTAAATGTTAGGAATTAGCTATGATTTATAATATTGATATAGATTATGATATACGTAAAACAAATAATGCAAGATTTATGGATCAAAAGGTTACACCAGATGTATTAAGCTGTATAAGTGAATGTATAATAGAATTTTTAGGAGATGATATTACTAAATGTTTTACTATAAAAGATATACATGATTTAAACTATAGTCATAAAATAGTTAGAGACATTTTTAATAAGCCTGATATAGAATCAGCTCCAAATGAATATGAT
The DNA here is from genome assembly GCF_005518285.1 of Brachyspira catarrhinii. Classification (GTDB taxonomy): domain Bacteria; phylum Spirochaetota; class Brachyspiria; order Brachyspirales; family Brachyspiraceae; genus Brachyspira; species Brachyspira catarrhinii. Next base: position 2,797 of record NZ_SJDU01000254.1, read on the forward strand.
AAATTTTTTTCTCAGCCTATAAAAATGCTTGCTTATTCTGGCATATTATTAGAGAGAAAAGAAAAAAATAGAAATATTTATAAAGTATATGATTTTGATATATTAGATAAAATAGCTAGTTCTGATAGAAAGGCATATGAATTTTTAACTTTATATTTAGAAAAAGTATTAAAAGATAGTGATATTTTTTATTTGTTTGAAGATTTTTTTAATAATCAAGATAAAACTCATTTTTACAATTTGAAAAATCAATTTATTGAATTTATAAAAAATAATACTCCTATAAAAAAAGAGTATGAGCCAAAACGTATATTTACAAAAATTCTAAATCCATTAAGTTGTAAATATAAAAAATTAGGTACAGATGGAGGACATATTTCTAATAAAATAATTAATTTTAGTGATTTATTATATAATAATATAAACTTTAGAGATATAAATAAAAATAAAAATATTACTAGATCAGATTTTAAAGAACATAATAATATACAAATAGATACGAATTCTTATTTTGATTATATGATTCAAAAAGCAAAAAAGTTAGTAAAAAAATTGCATCAATATTCTGAAATTCATAGATTTTT
>NZ_SJDU01000255.1 GCF_005518285.1 Brachyspira catarrhinii
ATTCTAATTTACAACTTTTCATAATATTTATTATTGATTTATAATTTTCAAATCTTAAAATTGATTATTAGAGTTTATAATATAATTTGTTTAAAGTAAATAATTTATTTTTAATTTTCCGCTATTTTAAAATATTTTTTGCTTGAGATTTTATTTATTATATTATTTTTTTGCCTACAATTCTAACTATATAAGGGTCCTCGCTTTTATATACGGCTAAACCTTTGCTTTCGATTTCGTATATTATCTGAAATCCTATTTTCTTTAATTTATTTATTAAAGTATCTTTATTTATATATCTTCTATAATGGTCTGTGAAGTTTTCGGTTTTGCTTATTTTTGTCCCTTCGTTATATAAATCGTCTCTTATACTTCTTGCTTCTATAAAAATATTTCCTCCATTGTATAAATTAGAAAACGCCCAATTTAATAATCTATCTTCTCCATCTTCGGTTATTGAATGAATTGTAAATCTGCTATAGACATAATCGAAATTCTTTTTTAAATTAAGGTTTGTAAAATCTCCGCATAAAAATTCTATATTATCATTTTTGAATTTACTATTAAGAAATTTTATTTCATTTTCGGCTTGGTCGACTCCGATAACCTTAACTCCATTCTTTGAAAAATATATGCTGTCTCTACCGTTCCCGCATCCCATTTCTATTAAACTTTTCCTTTCTCTTTCTATATAATTATTTAAGACAAACTCGGCAAAATCCGACTTTTCAAACGGCAAACTGTTTTTATTATAAAATTCATTCCAATATTCTTTATCATCAATAATTATAGAGGCTTTATTATTAATATTATCCGTAAGTAAATTTTTTAAATATTGGGTTATAAATTTGCCTGCGCTTCCAATATTAATAAAACTTTCTTCTGACATTTTAATTCTATCATGTTTTTTTGGGTCAATATTATTTTTTATAATATTCTCAAAATAACTTTGTATTTCTTGTTCGTTATGAGCCAAATAATAAGTTTCAATTATTTTTCTTCCAATGAAACTAAAACTCTCCATATATGTGGCTTTATCCCTTTCTGGATTAACCAAATAAATGCATGGATTTTTTGAAGGCAGATATTCCGATATAAAAGAGCAACAATCGGTTATTAAAAGCGAACTTTTTCTGAATAAGTTTATATAATCTCCGCTTGTAACGCATAAGCCGTTAGGTAAATTATTCCAAGCGTCAAAATAATTTAAATATTCTTTTTGTGTCATGCCCGCTCCATCATCATATTTTTTTATACTGGATAACAAATTAGGATGAGGCTTAAAAACAAAATTAATGTCTTTATTATTTTTAGCCAAATCGAAAAAATATTTATAATAGATATGAAAAGTAGATAAGTTTATATTCGTAAATTCATATCTTACAGAATGATGAGGCGCATAAATTACTATGGGATTTCCATTATCTAATTTTTGGGGAAGCTTATATTTTGTTAAATCTTCCATGTAGCTATCAAATTTAGGATATCCAGATAATATACAGTTAAACCCGTAATGAACCGAATAATCTACGAATTCATAATAATCTATTTTTGTAGTTACGAAGTTTTTCCATGAGGTATTAATATATTTATTGTTATAATTATAATCGTAGATATTTATATTATTTAAGCTATAAGTTATGTAGCAAGTTAAATAATTTATATTCAAAAATAAATTTGTTAATTCCGTATTGTCATAATTAAGATACGGGCAACTATAAAAAAGTATATCGGGAGAAAAATTTTCCAGAGGTATTAAATGAGAATTTTTGACATCTATGCCCATTTTTATATCATAGTTTTTTGATTTCAAATATTCGTAATCTTCAATATATTTTTTTTGATATACGGTATTATCGTTGAATAGTTTGCTATTATAGCTTATAAAATATATAAAAGGTTCAAAAAATTCACAGTTTTTCATTTCATAATATATAGATTCAAAATATAACCTGGATATTTCATCAAGTAAAAAACATACCCTTACTTTTTTGCCATTTTTTATTTTATTTTTTAAATCTATTTCTTTTAGTTTATGCAGAATGTTATAGTTCAGCAAATAATCTATATCTTTATCATCCTTAATATCGTAGGATTTTCTTTTTTCTATTCCTTCTTTTCTTCTATTTTGTAAAAAATAATATTCTTCTATAGGTCTTGAATAATAAGGTATATCTTTGTTAATTATGTTATTATCATTTGAAGTCGTTTCGGCATTATTATTCAATTTATTTAGAATTTCTATTAAATATTCTCTTAAAGCGTTTCTTAATTTTTTAAATGGAATATACCAAACTATATCGTCTATTATTTTTTTATCCATAATTTTTTAACCTCGCAAATATTTAAAGATTATTTATTTTATTTCGATTTATATTTGATTTATGTAATTTACGCATCTTTTAAATTTAATCTAAAATTGATATGATATAAAAATTTAAAGCCATTATTTACCCCCCCCCTATGAATTTATCAAAGAATTTATTTCTAAAAGTATTTCTTAAACTTTTAATAGGTATCCACCAAGCTATATTATCAATTATTTTTTGAAGCGAATATTTTATATTTTCAATTTCATTTTTAATTTGATTCAATTCTATAAAAATTTTCCTCGTATGAGAAGTAAATACATTCATATATTCTATAAAATTTTCTTTGAAAAAAGGAGTCAATTGAAAATAATTCCAAAAAGTTTGATAAGCGCTATCAAAACATCCGTTATAGTCAGCTTGTAGATAAGAATTTATTCTTTTCCCCGTAAAATGTAAAAATTTTAGTTGTCTCGTATCCCAGTCTTGATAATCTTCGGGGGGATTTTTGGTTTCGTTTAGATTAAAATCTACGCGCATAATTTTAGTTCTAAAAATAAATAAAAGTATATGCTCTTCGGTAAATATAGCTTTATTATAATTATAAAAACATTGTTCTATCGCTTTATTAATTTCAGAATAATCTTTATTTTCTCTAATCAATTTCAAATTATACATGACGCAATCTCCAGCTAAATAATTTTCTTCTACGGCGCTAAACCCGCAATCGTTGATTAAAAAGTTTGATAAATCTTTATATTTTAGATATCTTTGGCAGCAATATTTAGGATGCTGAAAAACGGCAAGATAATTATCTTTTAAGTCTAAAGAAAATAGCTTATTTATTCTTGTAAGAACAATTTGGTCTACATCTAAAAATAGTATTTTATCTATATTGTCAAATAGAAAAAGAATATCAAGTTTTATAAAAATTGAATAGGTATGTTTAACGTTTGGATTTTCTTTTTTAAGAATGTTAAATAATTTTTTATATTTTTCTATATTTGGAGATTTATAAAAACTAATTTTAAAATCTTTTATCTCTTTTAGAAGTAAAAGTTTATTT
>NZ_SJDU01000256.1 GCF_005518285.1 Brachyspira catarrhinii
GACCTTTAAGTGACCTTTCCAAAAACAGTGAAAACATTAAACGGATTTATAAATTTAAGCGACAGAGAACTTTTTGATTTTATAAAAAATTACGGTTTGGCAATGGATATTGAAGATATAAAACTTTGCAAAAAATATTTTGCAAGCGAAAAAAGAAATCCAACGATAACGGAAATAAAAATAATAGACACTTATTGGTCCGACCATTGCAGGCATACCACATTTTTAACGATTATAGACAGCGCAAAATTTGAAGACGAAATTATACAAAAAACTTACGAAGAATATTTATCAACGCGAAAAGAGACTTGCGATAATAAGCCGATTTCTCTTATGGATTTGGCAACGATATGCATGAAATATTTTAAGAAAAAAGGAAAACTAGACAAACTCGAAGAATCGGAAGAGATTAACGCCTGCGCGGTTAAAATAAATATAGAAGTTGACGGCAAAAAAGAAAATTGGCTTTTGCTTTTTAAAAACGAAACTCACAATCATCCTACGGAAATAGAGCCTTTCGGCGGAGCGGCTACTTGCATCGGCGGAGCCATAAGAGACCCGCTTTCTGGGAGAGCTTATGTTTACGGAGCAATGCGAATTACGGGAGCGGCAAATCCTACAATGCCCGTTTCAAAAACTCTAAAAGGAAAATTGCCTCAAAGAAAAATAACGACAACGGCGGCGGAAGGATATTCTTCTTACGGAAACCAAATCGGTTTGGCTACGGGAATTGTCGATGAAATTTATCATAAAGGATATATGGCGAAACGAATGGAGATTGGAGCGGTCATAGGAGCTGCGCCTCAAAAAAATGTCGTAAGAAAAAAACCGACTGCTGGAGATATAATAATTCTTTTAGGAGGGAAAACGGGAAGAGACGGATGCGGAGGAGCCACGGGTTCTTCAAAATCGCATACTTCAAAATCGCTCGAAGTATGCGGAGCGGAAGTGCAGAAAGGAAACGCTCCCGAAGAGAGAAAGATTCAAAGGCTTTTCAGAAACAATAAAGTTTCAAGATTAATAAAAAAATGCAACGATTTCGGCGCGGGCGGAGTTTCGGTAGCTATAGGAGAGCTTGCGGACGGAATAGATATAAATCTCGACGCGATTCCAAAAAAATACGAAGGGCTTGACGGCACGGAACTTGCAATTTCAGAATCGCAGGAAAGAATGGCGGTAGTCGTATCAAAAAATAATGTCGAAAAATTTTTAAGTCTTGCGAAAAACGAAAATTTGGAAGCCATCCCAGTAGCCGTAGTAAAAAAAGAGCCGAGACTTACGATGTTTTGGAGAGGCAAAAAAATAGCGGATATATCGAGAGAATTTTTAAATTCAAACGGAGCTAAAAAACATATTAAAGCGAAAGTTGAAGCGTTAAAAAAATTCGATAAAGAAATTCCAAAAGATTTTTCAAAAGGTTATGAGAGCCTCTTGTCAAACCTTAATGTTTGCTCAAAACGAGGATTAGCGGAAAGATTCGATTCCACAATCGGAGCGGGAACGGTTCTCATGCCTTTTGGCGGAAAATATCAACTCACGCCAGCTCAAGCGATGGTTCAAAAAATTTCATTGGAGAAAAAATCTTCCGATGATTGTTCTATAATGAGCTTTGGATTCAATCCTTTTATAACGGAAAAAAGCCCTTATCATGGAGCTTATCTTTCGGTAATAGAATCGATTTCAAAATTAATTTCTACGGGAGCGAATTTTAAAGAAATATATCTTACTTTTCAAGAATATTTTGAAAGATTAGGCGGTGACGAAAAAAAATGGGGCAAACCTTTAGCGGCGCTTTTGGGAGCTTTTAAGGCGCAGAAAGAACTTGGAATTTGCGCTATAGGCGGAAAAGATTCTATGAGCGGAAGTTTTGAAAATTTAAATGTTCCTCCAACTTTGGTATCGTTTGCGGTTACAACTTCAAAAACTAAAAATATTATTTCGCCCGAATTCAAAAACGCGAGAAATAATGTTTATTTATTAAAACCCGATTACTATAAAAACGGACTTATAGAAACAAAATCTTTAATCTCTTTATTCCATAAAATTAATTATTTGATAAAAAGCAAAAAAGCTATTTCCTGCTATACATTGACTTATGGCGGAATAGCCGAAGCGGTTTATAAAATGTGCATAGGAAACGGTTTTGGATTTGAATATAATTCTAAAATTTCATTAGCCTATATTTTTGGATATAATTACGGCGGATTTATTATTGAAGCTAAAGAAAAAATTGACGAAATATATTTGGGTAAAATTATTTTAGAAAAATATATTTCTTATAAAAACGAAAAAATCGATTTAAAAAAATTATCTTCTATTTACGAAAACAGACTCGAAAAAGTTTTTCCATGCAATTTAAATGATAAAATAAGAAATATTAAAATCAATAAAAAAGAGATTCAAAATTTTTCTTTTAATACCAAAGAAAGATTAACGGCAAAAATAAAAATCGCAAAACCGAAAGTTATTATTCCCGTTTTTCCAGGGACGAACTGCGAATACGACAGCGCAAAAGCTATGGAATACGCGGGAGCGAAAACGAAAGTTATAGTTATAAATAATTTGTCTTCGGAGAATATTAAAAAAAGCATAGACGATTTTTCAAAAGAATTAAAAACTTCCAATATTATTTTTATTCCAGGAGGATTTTCTGGCGGAGACGAACCCGATGGAAGCGGAAAATTTATAACGGCATTTTTTAGAAACGATTTTATAAAAGAAGAGACTACAAAACTTTTGGACGAGCGAGGCGGACTAATGCTTGGAATATGCAACGGATTTCAAGCGCTTATTAAATTGGGATTAGTTCCTTTCGGAAAAATAATCGATATAGACGAAAACTGTCCGACTCTATCTTTCAATGAAATTTCAAGGCATCAATCAAAAATTGTGAGAACGAGAATAGCTTCAAATAAATCTCCATGGCTTTCTTTGACAAATGTAGGAGATATAGTAAATGTTCCAATATCTCATGGCGAAGGCAGATTTATCGCAAACGAAGAGATTATAAAAAAACTTGCGGACAACGGACAGATTGCGACTCAATATGTAGACTTTGACGGCAACGCTTCTAACGATATTAGATTTAATCCAAACGGTTCGGCATACGCGATAGAAGGCATTACCTCTCCCGATGGAAGAGTTTTTGGAAAAATGGGACATAGCGAAAGAATCGGAAAAGGATTATATAAAAATGTCGTTGGAAATTACGATATAAAAATGTTCGAGTCGGCTGTGAGATATTTTAAGTAAAGTATAAGTTTTGACAATGGAAGAGGTATAATAATTTTATCAGAAGCCGATTAATGAGACGACTGTCCGCCTGTGGCGTGAGCAAATACGAGAAAAACTATAACCGCCTCATTATTTCCTA
>NZ_SJDU01000257.1 GCF_005518285.1 Brachyspira catarrhinii
CCAAAAGCGCTGGCGAAAACATCGGCAAACATACTTGGTAAAACGGTTATATTTTTAATTATTATAAAAATAGTCATAAGAATATAAGCGCAAGCCATTATTGGAACCATTATATCTAATACCTTTACTGTTGCTCTTTTTCTTAAAACGATTATAGCGCCAAGTATAGTTAGAATAGCCGCAGTAATCCACGGACTAATTCCAAAACTATGATTAAAAGATGATGTTACAGAATTACCGACTACTTGGCTTATTCCCGCCCAACAAATAAGACCAGAAATAGCAAAAAGAATAGCTATAATCTTGTATATTCCGCCACTTTTAAAATGAGATTTACCGTCAGTAGAAACTATATTTGCTTCTTTATCTAAATCAGAAACAAAAGCGTCTTCGGATTTTATAGAAGCGATAAGCCTGCATCTATTAATATAGTATGCTGGACCGCCTCGCCATCCGCCGTAAAGAGGGTCTTTTTCTTTATATATTTGCGCAAGAACAGTCTCTACAAAAGCCGATGAAGCTCCTACCAATGCCGTAACCCACATCCAAAATACAGCGCCCGGACCTCCGAAGGTTATAGCTGCAACTACGCCCGCAAGATTTCCCATACCCACTCTGGTTGCAGTCGCAACCATCAATGCTTGCCAACCAGATATAGCATCTTTATCCTTGGCGTTTTGTTTTTTAGTGACATTACGAATCATTTCTGGAAACATGCTAAACTGAATCCCTTTAAGTTTAATAGTAAAGAAAATTCCAGCTCCAATTAGAAGAACTATTAGCAAAGTCAAACTAAATTGCGTTTCCCCATCGTTAAAATCCAAAACGACTAATTCCCCCCAAAAAACATCATTGAGAGCGGTTACGACCTTTACTATAAAATCTTTAAACCAATTTAAAATTACCATAAAATGGTCCCCCTATTAATTAAATTATTTATACTATTAGTATAGCAAATTTTTTTGAAAAAGTCAAATATTTTAAAAAAAAAAAAAATAATTTTATAAAATAAAAATACTTAATATATTTGCTATTTTTTTATTTATAATTTATAATTTATAATAATACTATATATGATAATATAAGAACGGAGATATAATATGGTAAATACTAAATTTAACGATACTGACAGAGCGATAATAAAATCATACGAATATGCAGTTAAAGGAATATCAAATATTTTTGGAAATGCATGCGAAGTTTTGGTTCATTCTTTAGAAAATTATGAAAATGCGGTAGTATATATAGAAAACGGACATAATTCTTCTCGTTCTACGGGAGCGCCTATAACAAATTTAGCTTTGGAATTAATAAACGGCTCGAGTAAAACGAAAAAATTTTTAGAACCTTATGAATCAAAATTTCCAAATGGTGATAGATGCAAATCCGTAACTATACCAATAAAAAATAATGAAAAGCTTATAGGTTTATTATGTATTAATTTTAATATGGAAGTTAGCGTATTTGATTTTGCTAAACAATTCTTTGTCAATGATAATATACAAACCGATAATATACAAACTATAGATGATAATTTGGAAAATTATAGCGCTAATATAGAGGATATGATGAAATCAATATTAGAAAAGAATATAAATAGTATAATACTTGATATGTCCATACCAAATCAAGATAAAAATAAGGAAATTATATTAAAACTTCATGAAGTAGGATTTTTTCATTTAAAAGGTTCTGTGGAATATTTAGCCGAAAAACTTCAAATATCGGAACATACCGTTTATTCCAATATAAGAAAATATACTAAATCCAATTAATTTAAAATAATTTATATATAATTAAAAATTTAAATATATATTTATTTTAATAATTATTATATAATATTTGAATTGTTTTAAATATTGCTTAATGCGGGAATTTTAAAAATGATTAAATTTTTTCAAAGTCAATCGACAGAGGCGAGGCGCGACTTAATACTTCATGGCTCTATTAAGAATACTTTAATTATGCTTTCAATACCAACTCTTATGATGGGTTTGGTTCAGTCTATGGTTCCACTTATGGACGGACTTTTTTTAAATAATGTGGCGGGCAGATTAATCGCAAGCAGCATCAATTTTGCAGAGCCTATTATAAATATGATGACGGCTTTGTCTCAAGGTTTGGGCGTTGCGGCTATGGCGATAGTCGGACAGTATAACGGACTCGGAGATTTTAAGAACGCAAAAAAAGTTTCAACACAAATTGTAGTTTCGGGAATTCTATTCGGAATCGCTATGGGACCGACTTTGTATATAGTAAGTATTTTGGTTTCAATGAATTTGCAAGAAGGAGTAAAAGAAAGCGTTTTTCAATATTTGTCTTTATACAGTTTCGTTATGCCAATGACATTTATGGCGGCTATTTATAACGGTTTGAAGAACGCGAGCGGTAAACCAGAAGCGACTTTTATAAGAATGCTTTTACTCTTGGTTTTTAAGATAATATTTAATTTTATTTATGTTTATTTTTTGCAATTAAAAATACTCGGAAGCGTTTTGGCATCTTTTTCCACATATTCTTTAATAAGCGTTTGGATGTATTACGATTTATTTATTAAAGAAAGCGAAGACAAACTTACTTTAAAAGGATTTAAATTTGACGCGTCTATACTCAAACAACTTATGATTATAGGAATTCCATCGATGCTTACGACATTTTTAAGCAATTTCGGATTTTTTCTAATCAATAGCGAAGTTGAAAAATACGGGCAGATTGTCCTAAACGGAAACGGAATAGCGAATAATATAACGGCGGTTTGTTTCAATATGCCAGCGGCTTTCGGCTCCGCGGTTACCACTATGGTAAGTATGAATATCGGAGCGCAATACGCGGAGAAAGCGAAAAAATCATGCTATATGGGAATAATAATGAGTATTATAACTTCTATTACTTTAATCGCAATAATTCTTCCGTTATCGAAATATATGACGATTTTATTTACAAGAGACGCGGAAGATTTGGCAATCGCAAACGGCGCGCTTCCAATTTACGCGTTATCTATTATAGGTTTCGGAGTCACTATGGTAGTTCAAGGAGCTTTAATCGGACTCGGCAGAACGAGAGTTCCTTTATTTATAAGCATTTTAAGAATTTGGTTTTTTAGATATATATTTATTTTGGCGACATCGAGTCATTTGCATTATTGGTCGGTATTTTACGGAAATTTATTTTCAAACACAATGGCGGGAATAGTGACTTTTATTATAATTCTAAACACTCCTTGGCGTTCGGTTATAAATATGAATACTCAAAATATATTTATTTTAAGAGCGAAACTTTTTTCCGACAGAGTAAGCGCAGCGTTGTTTCCTAAAAATGTAGGCAAACGAAAAGATTATAATATCAAAATGAAAAACACCGCCTAAA
>NZ_SJDU01000258.1 GCF_005518285.1 Brachyspira catarrhinii
TACAATTTTAAATAAAATATAAATTTCGCTTGCCCCATCAAGTCTTGCGGCTTCTATTAATGCATCTGGGATACTTAAAAAATTCTGCCTCATCAAAAATACTCCAAATGCTCCAGCCAAACCCGGAAGTATAAGTGCTATATGTGTATTTTGAAGATTAGCAAAAGTCATCATTCTATATAAAGGTATTAATCTGCTGTATACAGGTATCATCATAGATAATAGTACACATGTAAACAAAAAATTTTTGCCTTTAAAATCAAATTTTGCAAATGCATATCCAGACAATGAACACAATAAAAGATTCAATACAGTAAATATTATAGATACCTTTATAGAATTGAATAAAGCTGTCCATATTGGAATTCTATTATTTAATGAATTTAAATTTTCAAAAAAATAATTACCAAAAAATATAGGCGGCGTATTCATAAATATTTCACCTGAGCTTTTAGTTGCTGCTACAAACATGAAATAAACAGGATATATACTAAAAAAGGCACCTATTGAAAGGAATAAATATAACATTATAGTAACTATTTTCTTTTTTTTATTCATTGTTCTTATCTCCTATTTTTAATTGTAAGAATGTTAATGAGCCTACAATTAAGAGTATTATAACAGATATTGTAGCTGCATATGTCATATTTAATGAAACAAATGCCTGATTGTATATATAAAGTCCTAAAGTCATAGTTCCATTATTAGGACCTCCATTTGTAAGCAAAAATGGTTCAGTGAATAGATTTAAACTTCCTATTGTGGACATTATAGAGGTAAACAATATGATTGGTTTTAATGAAGGCAGTGTTACATATACAAATTTTTGCCAAGAATTTGCTCCATCTATTGTAGCAGCTTCATAATAATCTTCTGGTATATTCTGCATTGCCGCAAGGAACAATATCATATTATAACCTGTCCAACGCCAAGAAACTACTATTATTATAAGTATTTTTGCGGGGATAGATTGCTTAAGCCAAGGTATAGCATCTATGCCAAATAATGATAATATATAATTTATTACACCTCTATCTTGAAATATTAAAAGAAATATCATACTGTAAGCTACAGCATCCACTAGTACTGGAATAAAATATGAGGCTTCAAAAAAAGATTTTAATTTTTTTATACCTCTATGAATTATACTTGCCAATAATGTGGAACTAATTAGCATTATAGGCAATCTTATTATATAGAAAATAAAAGAGTTTATAATTGCTGCTCTAAATACAGAGTCACCAAAAAGTCTTTGGTAATTCTTTATTCCATTAAATATAAACTCTCCTCTTTTCTGTGTCATAAAACTTAAAATAATAGTTTCTATGAAAGGCCAAAAATTGAATAGTACTAATGTTACTATAACTGGTAATGAGAGATAGAAACCAAACATTCTATAACTTTTTTTCATATTATTTCCTAATTACCATATGGCTAAAAAACCATATGGTAATCTTTTTTATTTATTTTATTATTTTTGATAACTCTAAGCCTGAATTATTTTTTAATTGTTCAGCAGTGTCTTTTAGTATTTTTTCTGGATCAGCCATATCATTAACTATAGCTTGATATGCTGATTCCATAAGTGTTTGAGCTTCAGATGTAAATTCAGAATATTTAGCAACTAGAGGCATTGATTTAATTAATTCAGGTATTAATTCATTAAATCCTTTACCAAAATAAGGGTCTTCTTCATAGAATTCTTCCTCATCATAAACTGGTGTATATGCTGGTAAAAGTCCGTATTTTTTGAAAGCCATCATTTGATTTTCTACACTTAGTATAGCATTTTTGGCAAATTCCAATGTAGCTGTTTGTTTTATAGGATCTCCAACATTTATTATAGATCCGCCAGCTCCTCCCCCATATAGATGTTTTTGGCTGACCTTCTTCTAATACAGGTAAATAAGCTGCTTTCCATTTGCCTTTCATTTCAGGAGCCTGATCTTTTAAAGTTCCTCCCCACCATATACCATAAGGAATAGTTGCTATATCATCAGTTTTTGAAGCTCTTATAGTACCAGTCCAGTCTGTTGTATCAAAAGCAATACCTTCTTTAACAAATCTCTGTAAAAGTTTAGCAGCTTCTATACCAGGTTTTGAATATATTGCTATATTTCCGTCTTTATCAAAGTAATCTGTTCCCTGCTGAAGCATAACCGCCCTTATGAAAGAAGAATAACCTATAGTATAAGGGAAACCTATCATTTTAGTATTAGGTAATGCAGCTTGTAATTTCTTACCTGCTTCTATAAAATCTTCCCAAGTTACTATACTATTAACATCAATACCTGCTTTTTGAAATAAATCTTCCCTATAAAATAAAACAGTAGGAGCTATACCCCAAGGCATAATTACTTGTTTGCCTGTAGAATCAAAACTTGTTGCTATTTTAGAAGGTTCTACAACATTACCCAATTATCAGGCATTTGATCTTTTAAATCCAAGAAATATTCAGGATATTGTTCTGTTATTAATACCATATCAGGATCTTCTATTTGAACATAATTTGGTAATTCTGAGTTTCCGCCTAAAGTAACAAATAATTTTTGTTTTAATACTGGAGGTCCTCCAAATTCTGTAACATTAACTTTTATTTTAGGGTACTTTTCATTAAAAGATGGTATTGTATCTTCTAAATGATTTGCTCCTATATTCCAAGCCCAAATTTCTATAGTGGTTTCCGTTTCTGGTGTTATTTTAGTCCAAGCATTTACAGCTTCCTTTTTCTTAGAACATGAAATTATTGCAAATATTATGATTGTAATAATTATTAGTTTTTTGATCATAATGTACTCCTTAAATATATGTGTTTTATAATAATGAGTGTACTGTAACATATACATTTATAGTATAGCAAATAAATATTAAATTGTAAATTTTTTTATTGAATATTTTTTATTTGTATTAAATAAATCTTAATAAAAATCTATGTTATTATTATAATATACTTATATTTATAACAGCATAAGAATAAACACATGCAGTTCAAACCATGTGATTTTATTTATTACTGCATATACTATTATAAGTTCTGCATCTTTTTATTTCTGATAACTAACCATTACATTTGCTATTTTTTGTTGAGATAAATAAACAGAAATACTTTTTATTTAATATATTATTTATATATTTTTACTACATTATTATTATTATTATTTCTTATATAAAATTATATTTACAAATTGAGAAACTCTATAATATGAATATAAAATTTAATATTTAGTGTTATGATGTATAAAATTACAATATGAGAATATATTTGATATAAAATGCTGATATAAATATTTATTTTGTTTCAAATGAATTTGGTTATGTTATTACTTTATATTATCATATATATTTATCGAAAATATTTTTTGCC
>NZ_SJDU01000259.1 GCF_005518285.1 Brachyspira catarrhinii
AATAAAAAATACTTTTAACGAAGCGGGTAAAATAATAGACGCAAATTATAATTATGTTATAGCGGGAATAATCGACCCTCATACCCATATGAGAGACCCTGGTCTTACTCATAAAGAAGATTTTAATTCTGGTAGCAAAGCGGCTGCGAGAGGAGGAATAACCACTTTTTTGGATATGCCGAATACGATTCCAAATACGATAACGAAAGAAAATCTTATTCAAAAAAAATTAATGATGGTTGGAAAATCTTATGTCGATTACGGTTTTCATTTCGGCGGAAGCAAAACGGACAATAGCGAAGATATAAAATTAATTAAAAATCAAGTCGCCTCTACAAAAATATTTCTAAACGCTTCTACTGGAAATATGCTTATAGAAGACGATAAAATATTGGAAAAATTATTCGAAGCTTCAAAAATTGTCTCCATTCATGCGGAAGATAAAATGGTTGATAAAGCTATTGAAATTGCAAAAAGAACGGGAACGACTTTATATTTATGTCATTTGTCTTTGTCAAGCGAAATAGATTTACTAAAAAGAGCGAAAGATAGCGGAATGAAAATTTATGGCGAAGCGACTCCTCACCATTTATTTTTGAATACGGAAAGTATTAACGAAAAAAATAAAACGCTTTTAAGAATGAAACCCGAATTAAAAGAAAAAAGCGATAATGAAGTGTTATGGAAAGCTATAAAAGACGAAACTATAGACACTATTGGCGCAGACCATGCTCCGCATTTATTAACCGAAAAACTTGAAAAACTTACTTTTGGGATTCCTTCCGTAGAACATTCGCTCGAATTAATGTTAAAAAAAGTAAAAGATTTGACGATAGATTTGAAATTATTAACAAAAATTATGAGCGAAAATTCGGCAAAAATATTCGGAATAAAAAATAAAGGAATTTTGAAAGAAGGATATGACGGCGATTTGGCGATAGTCGATTTAAATGACGAATCGGAAATAAGAGAAGAAGATATAATAACGAAATCGGGTTGGAGTCCTTATGTTAATTTCAAAAGAGGCGGAAGAGTAATTATGACAATTTTACGAGGAAATATTGTTTATAAATACGATTCTAATTTGAAAAGAGATATTTTTTATAGCGGTTTTGGGAAAGAGATTTTTTATTAATATAATATTAATAATATATAAAATTTTAACATAACACTTGAATTTGATAAAAAAATGTATTATACTATATATTAATCATATCGTATAAAACTAAACGCGATATGAAAATAACAATTCTTGGAGATTTTAGTATGTCAAAAAAAATAGTATTAGCCGGAGCTTGTCGCACGGCAATAGGAAGTATGGGCGGTTCTTTAAGCACCGTTCCCGCAGCGGAATTAGGCGCTGTAGTTATCAAAGAAGCTTTGAAAAGGGCTAATGTTCCCGCTAATAAAGTGGATATGGTTTATATGGGTTGCGTTATTCAAGCATCTCAAGGTCAAAATGTGGCTCGCCAAAGTTCCATAAAAGCTGGTTTGCCTATAGAAGTTCCCGCTATGACTATAAATGTCGTTTGCGGTTCTGGTTTGGACGCGGTTAATCTTGCGGCAAATATGATAGCGGCTGGAAACGCCGATATAGTGGTTGCGGGCGGAACTGAAAATATGTCTCTCGCTCCTTACGCCTTGAAAAACGGCAGATACGGTTATAGATTGGGCAACGGTTCTTTGATAGACACTATGGTTAATGACGCTCTCACGGACGCTTTCAATAATTATCACATGGGAATAACGGCTGAAAATGTTTGCGATGATTATAAAATAACGAGAGAAGAATTAGACCAATTCGCTGCAAACTCTCAACAAAAAGCCGTAAAAGCCATAGAATCTGGAGCTTTCAAAAAAGAAATAGTTCCCGTTACAATTAAAAATAAAAAAGGCGATATAGTATTCGATAAAGACGAAGGACCAAGAGCTGGAATAACCGCCGAATCGTTGTCAAAATTAAAACCCGCTTTCAAACCAGACGGAGGAAGAGTGACCGCTGGTAATTCTTCGAGCATAAACGATGGAGCGGCTGCTATAGTCGTTATGAGCGAAGAAAAAGCCAAAGAATTGGGCGTTAAACCTATGGCTACTTGGATTGCTGGAGGTTTGGGCGGAGTTGACCCAAGAATCATGGGAATAGGACCTGTTGCAGCCACTAAAAAGCTTTTGGCTAAAACGGGACTAACGATTAAAGATTTCGATATTATCGAATCGAACGAAGCTTTTGCCGCTCAATCCGTTGCCGTTGGTAGAGATTTGGGTATAGATGTTGAAAAACAACTTAACCCTAACGGAGGCGCTATAGCTTTGGGACACCCCGTTGGAGCTTCAGGCTGTAGAATACTCGTGACTTTGCTTCATGAATTGGAAGCGAAAGGAGCGAAAAGAGGACTCGCCACTTTATGTATAGGCGGAGGTATGGGCTGCGCCGTTATAGTTGAAAGAGAATAAAGAATAAAATATTACGCGGGTTTTGGTTTAATCAAGCCGAACCCGTTAAATATAATTTCTTTAATTATTAGATTATTAGAAAAAATCATAAAAATTACAAAAATGGAGGATAGCAATATAAATGGAATTCGTTAAATATGAAGAAAAGGATATGATTGGCTACATTACGATTAGCAGAGAAAAGGCTTTGAACGCCTTAAACTCTCAAGTATTGGACGAATTAAGCAGAACTTTCGACTCCGTGGATATTAAAACTATAAGATGTTTGATACTTACGGGAGCGGGAGATAAATCGTTCGTTGCTGGAGCCGATATATCCGAAATGAGCACATTGAGTAAACTCGAAGGCGAAGGATTCGGAGATAAGGGAAATAAAGTTTTTCGTAAAATAGAAACTTTTCCAATTCCCGTTATAGCCGCCATAAACGGTTTCGCTTTGGGAGGAGGATGCGAAATTGCGATGAGTTGCGATATTCGTATATGTTCCGATAACGCCGTATTTGGACAGCCAGAAGTCGGACTCGGAATAACCCCGGGATTTGGAGGCACTCAAAGACTTCCAAGAATAGTGGGAATCGGTATGGCAAAACAGATGATATATTCGGGCAGGAATATAAAGGCGGATGAGGCTTTGAGAATAGGACTCGTTAATGCCGTTTATCCTCAAGCCGAACTTATGTCTAATGTGGAAAAATTGGCTCAATCTATAGCAAACGCCGCTCCAATAGCCGTTCGCAATAGCAAAAAAGCGATTAATGACGGCTTGCAAGTCAATATGGATAAGGCGATTGAAATAGAGGAAAGATTATTTGGAAACTTGTT